>JALZUT010000054.1 GCA_023300575.1 Olleya sp. | reverse complement strand
TTTGTTCCTGTATCTGCTTGTTGGTAATTATTAGTTACTGCAATCGAGTAAAATTCGCCTACAGAATTATCACCTTTTAAGATACAACTTGGGTATTTCCAGGTTACAGCACTACCAGTTTCTACTTGTGTCCATGAGATTTTTGCGTTTTTTTCGCATAAACCACGTTTGGTTACAAAGTTGTAAACTCCACCAACACCTTTATCGTTCCCTGGATACCAGTTTTGTACAGTACTATATTTTATCTCTGCATCGTCTAAAGCAATAAGCTCTACAACTGCTGCATGTAATTGATTTTCGTCACGACTAGGAGCAGTACAACCTTCTAAATAAGACACGTAACTACCCTCATCTGCAATAACAAGTGTACGTTCAAATTGTCCAGTTCCTCCTTCGTTAATTCTAAAGTAGGTAGATAATTCCATTGGGCATTTAACACCTTTAGGAATGTAACAAAAAGAACCATCACTAAAAACAGCGCTATTTAAAGCTGCATAAAAGTTGTCTTTTGTTGGGACAATAGTCCCAATATATTTTCTAACTAATTCTGGATGTTCTTGAATTGCTTCAGAAATTGGCATAAAAATAATACCTTTTTCTCCTAAAGTCTTTTTAAATGTAGTGGCTACAGATACAGAATCTACTACAATATCCATTGCAATATTATTCATCTTTTTCTGTTCATCCACAGAGATACCTAGCTTTTTATACATGGATAATAAATCTGGATCTACATCGTCTAATGTTTTGTTAGGGTCAATAGCTTTTGGTGCAGAATAATAGGCAATAGATTGAAAGTCAGGTTTTTTATAATTTACGTTAGCCCAATCTGGCTCTTCCATAGATTTCCAGACTTTAAAAGCTTCAAGTCGCCATTTTGTCATCCATTCTGGCTCATTTTTCTTTGCAGAAATGGCACGAACTATATCTTCATTTAAACCATTAGGAAAAGTTTCAGATTCTATATCTGTGTAAAAACCATACTCATATTCTTTGGTTTTTAATTCTTCTCTTAGGTCGTCTTCTGTATATTTTGACATAATTTGTCTTTCGGTTTGATTATAATGAAAAAGATTCGCCACATCCACAAGTACGATTGGCGTTTGGATTATTAAACACGAAACCTGTTCCGTTTAATCCTCCAGAATACTCTAAAGTTGTTCCTATTAAATACAGAAAACTCTTTTTATCAACAATAATTTTTACATCATTATCTTCAAAGACTTTGTCCTCTTCATCTTTGGTTTTGTCAAACTTTAAATCGTAAGATAAACCAGAACAACCACCACTTTTAACGCCTACGCGAACGTAGTCTGTGACTGCATCAAAGCCATCATCACTCATAAGTTGGACGACTTTTTTTTTAGCTGTATCAGAAACCTTTATCATATTTTATTAATGTAGATTAAATCTAAATTGGATACAAAGATACAACATCAGTCGCTTTTTACCATATCAACTAACATTATATTAGCATATGGTTTAATCTAATTTTTTTATTACTGAATGAAAGCAGGATTATTAATAAAAGAAGGATCCGAAAGCGTTAGTAAAAAGGCTTTTAAATCGGCTTTATCTTGGGCAGAAAGAGTAACACCCCCTTGGTCTACTTTTTTCATTAATGGATCTATGGTTGAAGACGGTTGAAGACCAGTACTATATTGCTCTATGACTTGATCTAAAGTAGCAAATCTACCATCATGCATATAAGGTGCGGTAAACTCTAAATTACGTAGTGATGGCGAACGGAATTTACCATTATCATTAGGATTACCTGTTACTTCACCTAATCCTAAATCTGTAAAAGTTGCGTCTAAACCGTTATTATGAAATTGATTATCTGTCCAAAGCGGGTTATTAGGGTTTCCGTGACAATGAAAACAATCTCCTCTAGTTTCTTCCATAAACACATCAAAACCGTTTTGTTCTTGGGGTGTTAATGTTGTTTGACCGTTTAAAAAATCATCAAACTTAGAATTACCAGAAATTATAGTACGCTCAAATTGCGCAATAGCTTTTGCTACCAATTCTTTAGTAATATTAGAAGCGTCAAAAGCTTGCTGAAACAAAAGTGGATATTCTGGATGGCTATTTAGTTTTTCTTCAACAGAAGTCCAACTCGAGTTTCCTAATTCGTTTGCATCTATAACAGGTTCTAATGCTTGAGCTTCTAGGCCTAAAGCATGACCGTCCCAAAAGTATTTGTCTTCAAAATTCCATGCTAAATTAAATAAAGGCATACTGTTTCTGTTTCCAGTAGTATTAGTGACACCAACACTAAATTGGTTTGGGTCTGAAAATGCGTTTTCGGGTAAATGACAGCTAGCACATGCTTTTGTGTTGTCTTTAGATAAAATGTTGTCAAAAAACAGACGTTTTCCTAACGAAACACCTTCAATTGTAAGTGGGTTATTAAACGGAATTATTGGATCGATTAGTTTTTCTTCAAAAAGTGTAGGAATTTCTAATTGAAAGGGGATTGGTACATAAGTATTGGTTTCATCTGAATTAGAACAAGATAAAACTGTTAAAAAAAGTAAACTATATGCAACCCATTTTTTCATTCTTTATTCTGAAATTTCACCAATACTAAACACACTTGTTACATTTTGTTGCATCATTTTTTGTGCATCATAATTTGGCATTAATGGTGTGTCTAAAACATTTAAATCCCAAGTATTTGGGTTTTTAAAGAATTCGGCAATATCCATTTTAACCTCTATTACGGCATCGCCAGATATTTGAATTGGTGTCTCTAATTCTATTACAGCAAAATTTTGTTCAAAAACACCATCATTAACACGAGCTGTTCCGTTATGGAAATTAAACGGACTTGGATTGGTTGTGTCTACATTATACATACCATCAAATTGCATAAAGTGATAACCACCACCTATTGCAGCTGGCCAACTCCAATTTGCTATGTTTAAATCGCCATAAGCGCCATCAATATTATCTGTTTCGTTAAATCCCCAAATAAATTTTAAAGTGTAAGTTCCTGTTGCAATAGTATTAAGTTCTGGAACAAAATTATAAGACGCTTCATCTGATAAGTCTGTAAACTTATAGCCTTCAAAAGCAAAAGATTCTCCTGATGTATTAACTAATTCAAAACGTGATACTAGGTATCTTATTCTATCCATATTGATAACTTCTCCGTTAGCGTTTGTAACGGTTTCGTTTTCTAAGTTGCTGCTAGTTATTAAGGTTTCATCCCAAATGTGTGTAAAATTGAAAGTTATATCTGCATCTGATGAAGATGTAACTTCAATATTGTTGTCATTATTACAGGCAAAAGCCACAAAAAGAACTATTAAAAGTGTTGCTATTTTTTTCATCTTATTTCTATTAATAATAAATCTGTAAATCCTTTATTTTCTGTTATGTCTGCATCATTACTACTTGACTCTCCAACAACTATAACAGTTCCATTTTCTAACTCTGTAATACTATAAGCAAAATCAACATTAGAGCCACCAATAGCTTGTTGCCATTTTAGAGCACCATTTAAATCAATTTTAAAAACCCAAGCATCGTTTTGTCCTTGGTTTTCGGTTAAATTTACAGAGGCACTTCTAGAGCTTCCTGTGATAACAAAACCTTCATCATTTGTTCTAGCAATAGCACGACCAACATCAAAGTTTTCGCCTCCATAGGTTTTTTCCCAAATCAATTCACCTGAAGGAGATATTTTAATTAACCATACATCTGCAGCACCAATATTATTGGTAACATCAGTGTTATTACCTCTGGTATCACCAACTATAAAATAATTACCATCTCCAGATTTTATTATTGCTCTAGCTTGATCAATTTCGGTACTTCCAAAAGATTTTTCCCATTCGAGTGCTCCTGTAGGAGTTACTTTTGTTATCCAAAAGTCATAAGAGCCTTTATTGTTTGAAATGTCTGTGTCTTGACTATCTGATGCTCCTATAATTATAAACCCATTATCATCTGTTTGAATAGCATCAAATGGTGTGTCTGACAGTAAACCGCCATAAAACTTACTCCATTGTATAGTTCCTGTTTGATCTAATTTAAGAGCCCAATAACTTCCTCCAGCATGTTGGGCTGTTGTACTTCTAGCATTACCTTGTCCACCAGACGCGCTAACATCTAAAATACCAGTTACAAAATAACCACCATCTGTAGTTTGTAAAATAGATATACCTGTATCTATACCAGAAAAACCATAGGTTTGTTCCCAAATTAAGTTACCCTGTGCATCAATTTTTATTACCCAAAAATCTTCCTGTCCATTATTAGTGCTTACATCTCCATCGCTACTAAAAGTAAAACCTGTAATAGCATAACCACCATCTTGGGTCTGAATGATGTCGTTACCTCTTTCGTCATTTGATCCACCATAGGTATTTTGCCACTCAAGTTCTATATCTGCATTATATTTTAAGACCCAAACATCGTAACTCTCGTTATCTTTATTGGTAACATCCCCATCCATAGATTGTGTAAATCCAAGTACAATAAAGCCACCATCTGTTGTTTTTTTTACAGCTTGTCCACTTTCGTTTTTTGTTCCACCTAAAGTAAATACATTTTCTAGATTACCTTCTGCCGATGTTGATAAGGTTGGTTCTTGTTGAGATTGTGGCAACACATCTAGCGATAGGTCATCATCTTTGCAAGACAAAATAAGTAAGCAACAAAAAGCTGTAAATAATGTTGTTATGTTTTTAAGTTTAAACATTGGTTTTAATTATTTTTTCTAACTATAAAAAGCCCATTTTCTATATCTCCTATAAGAATATTTCCACTATTAAAATAGGGGTAAACACTCCATACACCATTAAAATTAGCACTATCGCTAGAAGGATATGTGTCGAAGAAACCAGTTTCGGTCATTGGGTTTGTTGTAGATGCAATATTAGAGATATCTAATACCCTTAAACCAGCTCTGTAATTTGATAAATAATAGTCGTTTCCTTTTACGTAGCCATTATGATCAATAGCAGGAGTGGTTCCAAAATAGGTTGATGATAAAGTTGGGTTGTCTAAATCTGTAAAGTTAAAAACTAATGTTTTGGTGTTAAAACCAAAAGTAGTTTCGTCCACTTCGTCACCTAAAATAAAATAGGTTTGGTTTTCTGTAAACCAACCTTGGTGCGCAAAAGCAGTTTGCGGATATGAAAACTCACTTATCGGAATTACATTAGTTTTATCTGTAACGTCCAAAACAACAACTTTATCTGTATTACCATTACTACCTACATATATTTGCTTACCAGTATAATCCGTATCAGGTCCATTATAGGTTACTACTTGCGCATCATGAGAATATCCTCCTGCGGTATAGTCACCTAAAAGAGTAGGGTTTGTTGGGTTAGTTATATCTACGAAAATTGGACCACCACCATTAGTACTAGTACATCCTACAAGATAAGCAACACTTTCAGACTCATTAATCACAATATTATGGCAGCTTCCAACACCATTATAAACAGCATCTTCAGTAAACGTTTCTGGTGCATTTGTAACGTTTCTTAATCTAGTTAAGTCAAATACTTGCATGCCATGAGGTCCAACATTATCTGCAACAATAAAAGCATAGTTGTTATAAGTTTTAACATCTCTCCATACACTTGATCCAGCATTAGAATTTAATCTTCCAAGAAAGATTGGATTTGATGGGTCTGAAATATCTACAAATGCAGTGCTGTTACTTAAACCAACAATTGCATATTCTTTATTGTCAAGCAGATCTGTCCAACCCCAAATATCACTACCTCTTTCAGTACTTGAGCCACTTAGAGTTTCTATATTTATTTTTGACATTAAATCAAAACCATTACAAGGGTATTGTCCTGCCATACCATCAAGACATGGAAAAAGTGGAAGTGCTACATTATCATCACAAAGATCACCAATACCATCATTGTCTAAATCTTCTTGATTTGGGTTGTCAACTAATGGGCAGTTATCTTGATCATTTGGTATGCCATCATTATCAATATCATCATCACAAAGATCACCAATACCATCATTGTCTAAATCTTCTTGACTTGGGTTAGATATGCTTGGACAATTATCAATAGTATCTATTACTCCGTCTTGATCAGAATCTGATAAATTTGTGCCTATACCGTTAGCATTATCATCATTTGAACAGCTTTGGTATGTAAAACCAAGAATACATATACATGCTACTATAGAAATTGATTTTGTAATTTTTTGAATGACACTCATTTTCTTTATTTATTGACAATTAATTTTTTAGATATTGAATTATTTATTTTAACTAAATAAATTCCGTTAGCTAATTTTCCTGTTGGTAAAACGAACGATTCACTATTAATATTGCTTTTAGAAAATAAGCTTTTACCTAATATATTAAAGATTTGAATATCTTGAATCGCTTTTCCTTTTGAAGCTGTAATTTTTGATGTGTTTTTAGTAGGATTTGGCGATAACGTAAAGGTTGAGTTTGTATCAAACTTTTCTGTGCTTAACGTATTACTTTGTCTTACAACAAATAATCCACGTTCAATATCGTTAATGATAATATTACCACTAGCAAAGTAAGGATAGATACTCCAAGCACCATTAAATGCTGTGCCATTACTATTTGGGAAGGTGTCAAAATAACCTATTTCTGTCATTGAGTTTGAAGAAGC
>JALZUT010000053.1 GCA_023300575.1 Olleya sp. | reverse complement strand
ATTACATAATTATAAATTTTTTAAATGAATTTTAGCAACACAAACAAATACATAAAACTTTTATTAGGCTTACTTTTTGACGCTTTTGGATACGTAACTTTTATTATTCCTGGAGTAGGAGAGTTTGGAGATGTACTTTGGGCTCCAGCTTCTGCTTGGTTAATGACAAAATTATATAAAGGAAGAACTGGTAAAATAGCAGCTGTGTTTTCTTTTATAGAAGAAGCATTACCTGGTTTTGATGTCATCCCAACCTTTACCTTAATGTGGCTGTATACTTATGTTTTTAAGAGTACAGAAGAGGATACGACAATAGATATAAAGTAAATACATTGTTTAGTAAAGTAAACTAAAAGCATTTTTGTTTTGAGATGTTTTTTTTGTTACAACAACTTTCTAATCATAATAAAGACAACTATCATAGCAGTATAACCTATAAAAAACGGTATGATAAACGCTTTTAAACCAAGGACTAAAAGCACAGCAATTATCAATAACTGAAACCCTAATCCAAATGTAGAAACAGCTGTCATTAACCAATTAGGTGTTATTTTTCCTTTGGAAGCATTACGATCTAAGGCGTAGATGGTTTTATCAAATCCACCATAAAGTATTTTATATAATTTAAATAAGAGGTTTACATTTTGCTGTTTTTCGCCTTTTAAAGCTATTGGTGTTTTGTTTTCAAAAACACGACTGGTAGTATCACCATCAAAATGCTTTCTTAAAATAACGTAGTAATAATTATATAAAGTCCCCTGAAGTTGTAAACCTAAAAAAGCTAATAAAGTCATCCAAATATTAGCATTTGTAATATGCCAAACTGCTAATAAAATAATAGCATTTAGTAATATGTCTGCAACCGAGTCTAGATAACGACCTGTATAAGAAGGCGTGTTTTTTACTCTAGCCAACTCTCCATCTGCTGCGTCTAAAATGGATTTTAAAATTAAAAAGAAGGCTGCAGCCCAAAATAAATTTAGTACAATACAACATACTGCAATTAGGCCAGAAACAATAAAGGCTAGCGTAACATGAACAGGAGTGAAGTTTGTGTTTTTTAAACTGTTTGCAATACCTTTTGCAATTGGTCTTCCGTAGTCCGATAGATCAATAAATTTATGCGCTTTTGGTAATTTTGACATGTATAATCATAAAGAAAATGTTGTGGAATATACCAGTTAATAATGTGTGTAAAGTTACGACTTATTTAGCGGTTGTCTATCAATTTTTTGATGAAGTAAATTTTAATATTTTGAATTTATTTTGAAAGTCATTATATAAAATACAATCGGTTATAGAGCTACTATGATTTGGTTAGAACAAAGTCTTACAATAGCTAAATATCTTAAATTTATTTTGTTCTACCTTTACTATATCTATTATAAATTACAATTGGTATTATACACTTATTGAGGCGTTTGCACTTTTTTTTCAAATTCTATCGCTAGCATTTTGGAATACAAATAAGATCCTTTAGAATTTAAATGTCCTATATCAAATGAATTTTCATAGTTATAAAGTAAATCATTTTTTAGTGGATTAGACATGTCAATCAAATTGTCTTCAGGTATTTTTTGACTAAGATTTAGTAACTTCTGGCTTCCATTTCTTGGTGATAATATGAAAATTAATTGAATTCCCTTTTTATTACATTTTTGTTTCAACTCTAATATTCTATTTAGATTAATTTTATCATAATTATTAGAGATGTTATTATAATAATTTACAATATCTTTTTTTCTATTCTTTATTAATTCAGGTTTTTTTAAAATGCGTTGTTTTCTGTCATATAAATGCATTTTTAATGTTTTGTTTTTAGTTGTTTGATAATCAAAGTCAAGAGCGAAATAACCATCCTTTTGCGTGCCAAGATATTTGTCATCGTAATAGTTTGGATTTAGTATTTGATTTCCGAAATGACCAAGATGTAATATGTTTTCAATATATGATACTGAATAGTTTAAGCCAGATTTCATTTTTTTACTAAAACCTAATTCCGTGTTAGAATATATGGATTTCCCAACAAATAAAAGGTCTGAATAATTTTGCCAATATGAAGTTCTCTCTTCGTGCATAAAATAATCATTAAGTAAATCGACATCCATTAACTCAATGAAACAGTATTTAGCATGTTTTGAAAGTTCTGAATTTAAAAATGCTTCAAATAGGTAGTAACTTTGAGGGTTAAATGTAGCAGGAGCTCCTAAATTAAAAGACTTTATTTTTTCTTTTGAAATTGTATTGAATGTGCTGTCAAATACTACAGGATCAATTTGGCGATAAATCCTGCTAGAACCAAAAAAGAAGGAGTTGCATTCTGATTCAATATTTTTTTCAAGAAATTGAACTTTTGAACTAAACCAAGGATTACCCCAATGGTATGGAGTAAAATATGAGATAACAAATGAGAGTGTGCAATAAAGAAAAAAGAGTAATACAATTTTGGTTATAAATGATTTCATATTAAAATTGAAAATAAATAAATGAACTTCCTTTGCCAAAAAAAGCAGCTATTGTAAAGCTTATAATAAGATAAAAACTCCATCGTATAACTTTATTAGTTTTTGCATTGTCAAATTGTAATCCAAACTGCTTATCTCTGAAAAACCATTCCATTGACATAAACAAAGTAATCAAAATTAAAATAGGAATTGGTAATATTTCTGGAATACTAAATATTGAATAATGAAAAATCCCTTTGAGATATTGAAAGGCATGAGTTATGTTTTCTGCTCTAAAAAATATCCAAGAAAAAACAGTTAATCCAAAAGTCATAAGCATTAAAAAAGCTTCCTTAATAGTTGGTAAGTATTTACCTTTTGCTACTGTTTCTATATTATTACGGTTGTTATTTGTTAGTAAAAGTGGTAAAAAATATATAGCATTTAATGTTCCCCAAACAATAAATGTCCAATTTGCTCCATGCCAAAAACCACTGACAATAAAAATGATAAATGTGTTTCTTATTTTCATCCAAGTTACGCCACGACTTCCTCCTAATGGAATATATAGGTAATCACGAAACCATGTTGAAAGTGAAATATGCCAACGCCTCCAAAACTCTGCAATGTCACGAGAGAAGTATGGATAGTTAAAATTTTTCATTAAATCAAAACCAAAAAGACGAGAAGTACCAATTGCAATATCTGAATAACCTGAAAAATCACCATAAATTTGAAAGGTAAAAAATAGTGCGCCAAGGACTAAAGTACTTCCTGAGTAGTCATTTGAATTATTAAAAATCAAATTTGCATATTCTGCACAGTTGTCAGCAATTACAATCTTTTTGAATAAACCCCAAAGAATTTGGCGCATTCCGTCAACTGCTTTTAAGTGATCGAAAGTTCTTTTTTTATTAAATTGTGGTAACAAATGTGTTGCTCTTTCAATTGGACCAGCAACCAATTGTGGAAAGAAACAGACAAATGCAGAAAAAGCAATAAAATCTTTAGTCGGTTCGAGTTTTCGTTTATAAACATCTATCGAATAGCTCAATGTTTGGAAGGTATAGAAGCTTATTCCTACTGGTAAAATAATGTGTAGCGAATTTGCTTTTATTTCAGCTCCAAAGAATGAAAAAGCGGTTATAAAATTATCTAAGAAAAAATTATAGTATTTAAAGAAACCTAGAAAACCAAGATTAACTATAATACTAATCCAAAGTAAAATTTTTCTTTTATTTTGATTTTCTTCAGTTCTTAGTTTTCGACCAACAGTATAGTCAATAATTGTGCTAAACAAAATCAGTGATAAAAATCGCCAATCCCACCAACCATAAAATAAATAACTTGCTGCAACTATTAAGAAGTTTTGTAGTTTTAAGTTTTTATTAGCTACAAACCAATAGAGCAAAAAAACAATTGGCAGAAATATGCCAAAGTCAATTGAGTTAAAAAGCATTCTTTTTATCTATTCTTTAAATGTTAATTTTAACGCTTTGGTCTCTTTTATCATGACTTACTAGTTCTTAGATGCTATCTTTTAATCGTTTATATTAACTGATAATATAAATTCGAAGTTAGCCTAAAAACTTAACAAATTCAAATTCTAATTAATTTGAAACAAAAAAATCCCTTTAAAATTAATTAAAGGGAGTTTAAAATTTATAAAGTCTTAGTTTACTCTACAGTAACATTAAATGTAGCTTGTATGTCTGTTTCTCCACCAGCATTTGTAATATCACCATCGCTTACACCAGCAGCATCTTTTACAGGCTCATGACGTAATGTTATAGTAATAGTTCCTGTTGCAGCATCAGTTGTAGTTAATGTAAATGCTAATCCTATAGGATCACCATTGCCATCAAAATCGCTATAATCAAACATACCTACATTATTTGTAGCTTGATAGAAAAATTGGTGCTCGTCATCTTCTTCTTCAATCTCTTCATTTATTAATTCTGCAGGAGATTCTGTTTCGTTTAAAAGCACTAAGCTAACATTGTAGATTGTATTAGCCTGCAATACCCCTAAAGGTGTAACTACTGGAGCATCTGGTCCATTTCCATCTAAATCTCTTGTTTGTAAAGTAACGGTTGCACCACTTCCAACTGGAGTTAAAGTAGCAGTTAATGTTGTAATTACTTCTTCTTCATTAACTGGTACTGGTAATGATGCATCGTCATCATCATTATTACATGCAGTAAATATAAGAGCTGAAATAAATAATAGGGTAATTGTTTTAAAAGTTTTCATTGTTGTTTAATTTAATTGTTTTTTAATAACTTAATTTAAGTTGCAATTTGATATTTCTTCCTAAATCATCAGCAAAATATCTTAATCTGTTAAGGTTTTCTCTGTAAGTTGTATTAAAAATATTACTTACATTAAGACCTATATTTAAACTTGTTTTGGTTTTTAAATCTATTGTAATTTCACTTTGAAAATGTAATAGATGATAGGTTGGTGGTGTTGAGCTTATATCTATCTCTAACATTTCTTGTGTTGTTGGAATAAACACTTCAAAGTTATTGTTCGGAAAATCGTTTTGACGTAACACTAACTCGCTTTGTAATTCAGTATTAAAGTTTAACCATTTTTGGTTTGCATACCCTAAAACATTAACCGTTTTAAATGAGGGTATGTCAATTAAGGCTTCATTCTGTTTTAAATCTCTTCCTTTTATAAAAGCCGATTTGTTATTAAATGACCATTGCTTATTAAACTTATAATTTGCAGTTAAGTCTAAACCAAATATAGCAGCATTTGTTTTATTATAACTCCACACAGGAAAAGCACCACGATTAGTTTGCTCTACACCAGTAGGCTCTATAAAAATATAATCGCTAATGTTGTTATAAAAGGCTTCTAAATTAACTGAAAACGCATTATTTTGGTAGCTATATGTCCCAGAAACTCTATTGGAAGTTTCTTTTTTAATACGCAAATCACCTAATTCTATTCTGGCTGCAGATTGGTGTAAGCCATCACTAAACAACTCGGAAGGATTAGGCGCTCTATTTGATAATCCATAATTAAAAATAATAGAATTTTTGTCATTTATTTTATGATATAATCCTGCTGAAGCAGAAACATTATAAAAATCAAAAACAGGATTTGTTAGTAACTGGGTTCCTATATCGTCAATAACAATATCAGAAAAGTCAATATCATAACCTCTTTCTATCCAACGACTTGTTTGATAGAATTTTTTTGCATCTATTTTATTATAATCAAATCTAATTCCGAAATCTAGATTCGTATTATTATTTATTTTTAATTCTGAAATTGCAAACACACCCAAATCATACTTTTCATAATCAGGTATTAAACGTCTTACACCTGTATCAGGATTAGCAAAGTTGTTTTGATAACCAGCATTTAATCCAAATTCATAAATCACATTGTTTTTAGAATCTAATTTTATACTTGTTCTAATAGTATGTGTTTTTAAAGTTAGGTCTACAGCTGGTTTATCTCGGTCATCTCCAACACGAATATCAAATTCAAAACGGTGATTATTTTGAAAATCGTATTGTACGTCCAAACGTCCTAACTTTTTGAAGCGTTTATAAAACGCTGCTTTTACAATTTGATGTGTCACTTCTTGACGTGGCGCATTAATATCATAACTAAAGTCACTAATTACTAAAGGTTGTGGACTATTAATAGCATTTGCTAAATCTTCAATATTACCAATGTGCGAGGCTCTTAAAATACCTATTTCGTTATTTAAATAACTGTAATAAACATTAAAACCTTGCTCAAAAGTCTTATAACCTGCATTAAAACTTAATGCTTTAGTATTAAGACCTGAATTGGTTAACGCGTAATCTGGTGCTTCAAAATCGCCAAAACGTTTTAAAGAGCCTTGTAAACTAGCATACCACCCTTTTTTATAGGTTTTGGTTAACACCGAATTTAAATTATAGCCTCTACCATTGGTTTGACCACTAATAATGGTTTTTCCGTATAGCGAATCTTTTAATTTAATAGTTGAAGGTTTTAATACTATTACACCACCAATTGCATCACCTCCATAAGCTAATGCATTAGCGCCTTTTAATACGTTTATACTTCCTGCAGTATTAATATCAATATTTGGGGCATGTTCTATTCCCCATTCTTGATCCTGCAAACGCACACCATTTGTCATTACAATTAGCCTACTACTATGCATACCATTAATTACAGGTTTTACAATAGAATTACCTGTATTTATAGAAGACACACCACTTACTTGCTTTAAAGCATCACCTAAGTTTAAAGCGCTATAACGTTCGATAGTTTTAGTCTTTAAAATTGTTTCTTGAGATGTTTTAGTTAATTTAGAATTAGAAGCACCACTAATTGTTACTTCATTAAGCGCTTCTATATGATGTTCTAAATTAATTTCATAAAAAGTATCCCCTTTTATTTCTATCTCAATACGTTTGGTGTCACAATCTAAATGCGAGACAACAACAGTTATTAAGCCCTCACATAGATTGTCTATAGAAAACTTTCCGTTATGGTCTGTAGTCGTGTGTTTTTCTAGATTTTCTATATAGATAGACGCCTCAATAATTGGTGTGCCATCATGAAAATCATGTACTTCTCCAAAAAATGTTGAAGTACAATTTTGACTTTGTGAAATGTTGAAAAAACAACAACACAAAACCAATACATAATATTTCATTGTAAAAATTTTTAGTTTAAATAAAGTCTTATTTTAAACTAAAATTGGAGGACCACGTAAAGAGAAAGGTAATTGCTGATGATTATTAAGGAAAAAATAAGGTGTGCAATCTTTTTTGAAGTAATTTTCTTCAACTAAGATTTTGCAGTGGTTAAATACTATTTGATATTCTGTATTGAGCTTAAACTTGTAAAACTCGCATTCTAAATCAATTTCATGTAAATGTTGAGTAGATATATCTGAACATATTTCATGTTCATGGTCTTCAAAAACATGCTCAAGCTTTATTGCAGAAGGCAGCAAAACAGCCACTAACAATGT
>JALZUT010000052.1 GCA_023300575.1 Olleya sp. | reverse complement strand
TACCTCCTATTTATTAGCTGAATTAATCAAATTTATTCGTCTCTTAATGCTATTATAGGTTTAATTCTTGATGCTTTTTTTGCTGGCAAATATCCTGCAATAGCACCTGCTACAATAAGTGTTATCGTTGCTGCTAATACTGTTGATGTACTTACACTTGGATTTTTAATAAAATAGGTTTCTAGCATTGGAGCTGCTAATTTTAATATGCTTACACCAGATAAAAGACCTATAAATCCAGCGATAATAGTAATTAGAATTGATTCTAAAAGAATTATTGATACAATGGATTTTGGTGATGCTCCTAATGCTTTTCTTATTCCTATTTCTTTAGTACGCTCTTTAACAATAAAGATCATAATATTACTTACACCCACAATACCAGCCATTAATGTTCCAAAACCAATTACTAAAACCAAAACTCCAATTGCAAACCTAATAGCGCCTACTGCTTGAGTACCTTCAGCCATATTGTCTATACGTATTGCTCGTTGATCATTAGGTGCAACACTAAATTTGTTCATTAATTTTTTTTTAATTGAATTACCAAAGCTTATGGCTTCTTCTGTATTCATTTCAGGATTATACGTTAAATACATAAAATCAATGTAATCATTATTACCGTAAACCTGTTGTGCAGTTGATAGAGGTATATATACCATACGTTCTTCATCATCTCCTCCTTCATCTGTAAAAACTCCAACAACTTTATATTGCATACCGTTAATATTGATATATTTTCCTAACGCTGTTGTTTTTAAAAATAAATCTTCTTCAACTAATCTGCCTACTACAGCAACTTTGGTTTTGTCATTTATATCATTTTGGTTAATGTAGCGTCCTTCTTTTATTTTGTTTTGTTCTATATATAAATTATCAGGATGTATTGCTCTAAATGAATAGTTGTTTTTTTCTCCTCTAAAAGACACATTGGCATTTTTCATAATTCTGGAAGTGATAAACTGTACTTTATCTCCATACTCTTCCTTTAAAAAATCGTATTCTTCATTACTAAACTGAATACGTCTTCCTGCTTGTAAACCTTTATGCGCTTTTGTTGTTCTTCCAGACGAAACAGAAATTGCATTATTAGCATCATCTACAAAACCTTCAGCAAAAGTGTTTAACAAACCATTACCTAGACCGAATAATATTGTAAATAATAAGATAGCAAAGGCTACCGTAAAACCAGATAGAACACTTCTGGTTTTATTCATATTAATACTCTGAAATATTTCCCTCCAAAGGTCTCTATCAAACATATGCAGATGCTCTTACTTGATTAACAAAGACATCTTCCATAATAACACCATCCTTTAATCGCACTATACGTTTACACATATTGGCTATATCTTCTTCGTGTGTTACCATAAGTATGGTTTTACCTTCATCATTTAAAGATTGAATAAAGTCCATAATATCATATGATGTCTTGGTGTCTAATGCTCCTGTAGGCTCATCTGCCAATAGTAGTTTTGGGTTTGCTGCTAATGCACGTGCAATTGCTACACGTTGCTTTTGTCCTCCAGACAGTTCATTAGGTAAATGAGTTGCCCAATTTGTTAAACCTACTTTACCAAGGTGAAACATGGCTTTTTCTACACGTTCTTTTCTTTTAAATCCTTGATAGTATAAAGGAAGTGCAACATTTTCTACCGCATTTTTATAATTTATCAAGTTGAAAGATTGAAAAATAAATCCTAAAAACTTATTACGGTAAATAGCTGCTTTTTTCTCGTTAAGATTTTCGATTGGTACACCGTCTAATATGTAATCTCCTTCATCTGCTTCATCAAGCATACCAATAATATTAAGTAAGGTGGACTTACCAGAACCTGAAGACCCCATGATTGCAACCATCTCCCCTTCTTCAACACTTAAGTCAATTCCTTTTAAAACATGAAGACTAGAATCGCCAATTGGGTAAGACTTGTGTAGCTTGCTTATTTTGAGCATAATAGATGGTTTTTTTGGGTTGATGATTAACTCAATACTGATAAGACTACAAAGGACACAATTTGTTACAAACTTTATTGAAAAATTATGTTAAAAGTTAATTTTCAATTCTATGCTATTTTTTTAGCTTTATAATACTTAAAGTAAATAAAGAATCCTAAACCAAAAACTAAGATGTATGGTATAGACATTAAATATACAATTCCGTTATTTATACCTTCTGCAGCTGCTTGTCCTTCTTCGTTTTCTAAAACTGCACGACACATAGCGCATTGTGCGTTTGTCTGTAAAATGGACAAGATTAAAAATAGAAATAAAAAAACTTTAGTTTTCATAGTTATAAGATTATTCGACTCCGAATATATTCGGAATGCTATGAATGACAGTTACACATAGTAAGGCGAAATCATTAAAAACACCACAACTCCTGTTATTGCGACATATAACCATAACGGAAATGTGATTTTCGCAATCTTTTTATGACGCTCTATATTATTAGTTATAGCTCTTACATAAGTTATTAGTACAAATGGTATTACTGTTATTGACAAAATAATATGTGTAATTAAGATAAAATAATACACGTATTTAATAGCGCCTTCTGCACCAAATTTTGTGGAGTCACTTGTCATGTGATATGCAAGGTACATAAGTAAAAAACAGACCGACAATGTTATTGCAAACTTCATTAATCCTTCGTGCAATTTTCTGTTTTTATTTTTAATAGCCCAAACTGCAATTAATAACACTACAGCTGTCAACCCGTTTACTGTTGCATAAATAGGTGGTAAAAATGTAAGTGGTTGCACATCAAACCCTAGTTTTTTTAAATTAACACCAAATAACGCTGCTACTGCTACAGGAATTATTATGGATAATACTATTATCCATTTGTTATATTTTTTTTCGTTTTGGATGTTTTCGGTATTCATCTTTCTTTATTAAATACTTCTATTAGTGATACACTTAAGATAGTTCGACTACGCTCAGCACAAACATACTTAGTAGGACACAAATAATCAATATATCTTTATTCTCTAAGTAATTTTGCAATGTCTTCTTTTATAATAGTAATTTCTTGTTCGTTACCATCTTCATCCATTTTTTCCTGCTCGCTGATAACACCTTTATAAAATATTTTAGGGTTACCAAAAGCGTCTTTTCTAGAACGCAAATAGCCTTCTTTGTCAACTAAAGCAAAATCTCCAGAATGTTCAAAATTATCGGTATCAACAAAGATGTTAAAGCCAATATTTGATAGTTTATAGATGTCCTCTTTATCTCCTGTCATTAAATGCCAATTAGGATTTGTTACACCATAATTGTCTGCATATGTTTTTAATACTTCTGACGTGTCATTGTCTGGATTTATACTAAATGATGCGATTCCAAAATCAGATTCATCTTTAAATGCATCTTGAATAATGACCATATTCCTACTCATTCTTGGGCAAATAGTTGGACAGGTTGTAAAAAAGAAATCGACTACATAGACTTTACCTAAATAATCTTTATTGGTAATGGTATTTCCGTTTTGATCGGTAAAACTAAATTCTGGGACTTTTTTACGCTCACCATTTATAACTAAATACTCTAAATCCTCTTTTTTTTCTTTTGAATTTTCAGTATTTACAACAATACCTTTACTTCTACTCTCGTCAGTACGATTGATGTCTTTGTTGCTTATTCTGTTTATTATTTTAGGTATAAAAATAATACCGAAAAGTAAAATGATAAACGAAATACCTATGTACGAATAATTTACTTTTTTGCTCATAACATTTTCCGCGAAAGCGGTAATCATTTAATTAAATTTCTATTTATTAAAAACACTTCGACAAGCTCAGTGTGACATTATTATTTCAAATTTACTCCCCTTTTAAGTCGTCTGCACGTCTTGTTGTCGAGTTAAACTCTCCTTTTCGTTTTTGTCTATATTCTGTAAACAAAACACGTAAATCGTCTGCTCCCATTTTGTTTTTTAATTCTGAAACTTCAGCACTATTATAAGCTGTTAAAGGAAATGCTTGAACCTTTTGTTCAATTTCTTTTTTGGTTCTATCATCTAAGCGTCCACGTTGGTTTAATTCTTTATCAATGATATAGACTTTACTAGATGCTAAATTAAAATCTAAAACTTCGGTAGTACGCAAACTATTAAATAGTTTTCTAGTGTCAGTATCCTCAACCATTACAAACTTCCAGTATTTAAGTTGTCCATATTTAGTTAATTCTTTTTTAAGACGCTCTGTGGCTTCTTCTGCTTCTTTAGAGACTAACATTACGACTTGAAACTTTTTAAAACCTTGAAATTTATCGTAGATTAACTCTTTAAGATTTGAAGTCTCTACAACTTTGGCTTCTGGATCTTTACCTAAAAACCCTAAAACTGTAATATAATCTTTTAACTTAACTTCTGTTTTAGCCGAAGTCAAATTTGTTATATCTAGCACATTTGTTTTTACAACTTCTAGCGGATTATAATTATTAGTAGAAGGATATAAAAACAACAAAAAGATAACTGGAAGAAAAAACAAAGCACCTAAAACAATTCCTTTTTTTATTTTCTTATTTTCCATAATATCCCGCTCTTTTTTGATTTTACAAAAATAAAAAAGGTGGCTTTAATAAACCACCTTTTAACTCTATTTTATCTAGATTACTTCTACAAGCGCAGCAAGCTAAAATTTAGAAATCTTTTTTAATGTATCCATTATCATATACGTCAAAAACGTATCCACCTTCTTGTAATAAGATAAATAGCAAGTAGCAAATTAAAAATATTGCTGTCCAAACTACCATTTTTCTTAATGCTGGTGTTTCATCACGCATGTGCATAAAATCCCAAGTAATGTAATAAGCTTTAACTAATGTTAAAATAATGAAGATCCAGTTTAATATTTTCATTCCTAAAAATGACTCCATTGTAGATTCAGGCTTTATAATACCTAAAACAACTTCTACAGCTGTAATTATAGATAATAGGATTAAAACGCCCCAAATTTTTTGAGTGTTAGACTTAAACTTTAATAACCCTCTAAATATTGCTAATTTATGCTCGTGTGCCATGACTAATTATTTTTTAATAAGATTTCCTCTTTCGAGGAAATGAAAAATATTTTAAGTTATACTAGGTAGAAAAATGTGAATACAAATACCCAAACTAAATCTACAAAGTGCCAATATAATCCAACTTTTTCTACCATTTCGTAGCTTTTACGTCTCTCGTAAGTCCCAATAATAACATTAAAGAAAATAATGATATTAATTACAACTCCAGAAAACACGTGAAATCCGTGAAACCCAGTAATAAAGAAGAAAAAGTCTGCAAATAATGGCGAACCATATTCGTTAACCGTTAAGTTTGCACCTTGTACTACTAACTTACCGTTCTCTTTAATTTGTTTAAGCGACTCTGCTCTAGACAATACTGTTTTTTCGCCTTCATCGTTTATTATTTGCGTTCTTACTAAAACATTAGAATTAGCTTCTAATCCTTTAACAATATCACTTACTTGGTAAGCTGGTAAAGTACCTTCGTCAACAAACCATAATCCGTTTTTACGCTCATGATCTACTCTATCTGTAGGCGCAGCAGCAGCAAAGTCTGCTATAGCAACACGCTTAAATT
>JALZUT010000051.1 GCA_023300575.1 Olleya sp. | reverse complement strand
GGTTTTAGCGTTTGGTATTTAACAACTTTATAGAATACTTCGTATCTTTGTAATCTGAAAATTGCACTTTATGAATAACGATACAGCATCTGTAATCTTACCATCAGAAAGACAACCAAAACCTAAGTGGCTTCGTGTAAAATTACCAACTGGTAAAAAATACACAGAACTTAGAGGTCTTGTTGACAAATACAATCTAAATACTATTTGCGCATCTGGAAGTTGTCCTAATATGGGAGAATGTTGGGGAGAAGGTACAGCAACCTTTATGATATTAGGTAATGTTTGTACAAGATCATGTGGTTTTTGTGGTGTAAAAACGGGTCGTCCAGAAGATGTAGATTGGGATGAACCTGAAAAAGTAGCTCGCTCTATAAAAATAATGGGGATCAAACATGCTGTTTTAACTAGTGTTGATAGAGACGATTTAAAAGATATGGGAAGTATCATGTGGGCAGAAACCGTAAAAGCGGTTAGACGCATGAATCCAGAGACAACCCTTGAAACTTTAATTCCGGATTTTCAAGGTGTAGAAATGCATATTGACCGTATTATAGACGTAGCTCCAGAAGTCGTATCTCATAATATAGAAACTGTAAAGCGCTTAACTAGAGAAGTCCGTATTCAAGCTAAATACGAGCGTAGTTTGGGTGTTTTAAACTATTTAAAACAACAAGGACAACGCAGAACCAAATCTGGTATCATGCTTGGACTTGGCGAAGAACGTGAAGAAGTTATACAAACACTTCATGATTTACGTGATAATGATGTGGATGTTGTTACAATAGGTCAATATTTACAGCCTAGTAAAAAACACTTACCAGTAAAACGCTTTATTTTACCAGACGAATTTAAAGAATATGAAGAGATTGGTCTAAAACTAGGTTTTAGACATGTAGAAAGTAGTGCATTAGTACGTTCTTCCTACAAGGCTCAAAAACACATCAATTAATATGATTACTGTTGCTATCAATGGTTTTGGTCGTATAGGAAGACGTGTTTTTAGACTGCTACACAGCAATAAACACATTAAAGTTATTGCAATTAATGATTTAGCAGACGCTAGAACATTAAGCCATCTATTAAAGTACGACAGTATTCACGGTGTTTTTCCTACTAAAATTTCTTCAGAAGAAAATACAATTATTGTTGATGATAAAGACATTCCGCTTTTAAATGCAAACCATCCAAAAAAATGTGATTGGTCTGATTTAAAACCAGATTTTGTAATAGAATCTACAGGTAAATTTAAACTATCGGCAGACCTACAACATCACATAAAAAACGGAGCAAAACGTGTTGTTTTAAGTGTTCCACCATTAGAAGACGATATAAAAACAATTGTTTTAGGTATAAACGAAACCGAATTAGATGGTAATGAAACCATTATCTCTAATGCGTCTTGCACTACAAACAATGCTGCACCAATGATTAAAATTATTAATGATTTATGCGGTATTAATCAAGCTTATATTACAACAATACATTCTTATACTACAGACCAGAGTTTGCATGATCAACCACATAAGGATTTACGTCGTGCTAGAGCTGCAGGTCAAAGTATCGTACCAACCACAACAGGTGCAGCAAAAGCATTAACTAAAATTTTTCCAGAATTATCAGATGTTATAGGTGGTTGTGGTATTAGGGTCCCTGTTGCTAATGGATCCTTAACAGACATTACATTTAACGTAAAAAACACCATTTCAATAGACACTATAAATCAAGCTTTTAAAAAAGCATCCGAGACTTCTTTCAAAGGTATTTTAGAATACACAGAAGAACCAATTGTGTCCATTGATATTGTTGGAAATCCGCATTCTTGTATTTTTGATTCTCAAATGACTTCAGTTATTGGAAACATGGTTAAAATTATTGGATGGTATGATAATGAAACTGGATATTCAAACAGACTTATTGACCTGATTTTCAATTTAACGGAAAAAAAGTGACTTTTATCGGATAAATATTTATATTTGTTAATTAAGCTTGAAAAAAATGAAGGCCAATATCATAAAAACTTACTTTTTATTAACCGCTTTATTGTTGGGTTTTAATGGTATTGCGCAAGATCTTTCTGAACAAGAGATTGAAGCCATTCAACTTAAAATTGACTATAACATTAGTTTTGCTCAAAAAAACATTGATTCTAATCAATATTACAAAGCACAAAGCGATTTAGACGAAGCACTAAAAGGTGCAAATCAAATTAATGATAATAGAAGTATTGGATTAATCTATTCTAAAATTGGAAAAATCCAATACATAACAGAAGACTTTGATTCTTCAATAAAAATGCTTGTAAAAGCGATAGAAAAACAACGTTTTGCTGAAGATGATATAAACATTGCAGAAACCTACAAAACAATTGGTCTTGTTTACATGCAAAAAGAAGAATATACGTCTGCTATAAACTACTTTAAAAGAGCAGAGATCCTTTTTCATGAATATGACTTACATGATTTTGAAGCCGAGACAATTCTTTATAAGGGTGATGCTTATTTTAAATTAAAAAAATATAAAATCGCTGATATAGAGTATGAAAACGCAATAAGGATTAGTAAGCGTTATAAAAATGACAAAATTTTAAGTAGCGCTTATTTAAGTGCTGCGCAAAACAAGTTAAAACGAGGTCAAATAAGTCTAGCTGATAATTATACTAAATTTGGGTTTGATATCGCAAAAAAAAATAATTATGCTAAGATAATTTCTAAAGCCTTTATTACTTTAAGTGCCATTAATGAATCAAAAGGTGATTTTAAAGCATCAAGTGGATATCTAAAAAATTATTTTAAAATAAAAGACTCACTATTACTAGTTAAGCAAAGTTATCTTACCGAAAACAATAAAATAGAAAACCAGTATACAAACCCAATAGACTATCAAAAAGAAAAAGAAGCAGATCTAGAAAAAGAAGCAAGTTCTACTTGGTTAGAAAAATTAACTACAATATTAAGTATTGCACTAATTACAATTTTGTCTTTACTTACACTGTCATTATACAAAAACAATAATATTAGACTAAAATCTAATAATATTTTGCATAAGAAAAATGCCGAATTAACACTAGCGATGGAAAAAGCAGAATTAGCAACAAAGACTAAAGCTAATTTCCTTTCTACAGTAACGCATGAACTTAGAACTCCGCTTTATGCAGTAACAGGTTTAACTAACATGCTATTAGATGAACAGCCAAAACCAGAACAAGTACAGCATTTAAAATCGTTAAAATTTTCTGGAGATTACCTATTAACCTTTATTAATGACATCCTTCAAATTAATAAAATTGAAGCTAATAAAGTAGATATAGAACCTGAAGTGTTTAATCTTAAGAAAAAAGTTGAAAATGTAATATCAGCTTTAAACAATTCGGCTTTAGATAATAACATCAAACTGCATTTAGAGTATGACAATGCCCTACCGATTAACTACCATTCTGACCAATTAAAGATTTCTCAAATTTTAATTAACCTAATTGGTAACTCTATTAAGTTTACAAAAGATGGAGATATTTGGGTTAGAGTTATTAAGCAAAAACAATCTGGGGATAATTATGAATTACGTTTTGAGGTAGAAGATAATGGAATTGGAATAAGCGAAGAGAAACAAAAAAACATGTTTGAAAGCTTCTCTCAAGGATCTATTCAAATTAACAGAAAATATGGTGGTACCGGTCTAGGCCTGTCTATTGTCAAAGGTTTAATAGATATATTAAAAGGAAAAATTTACATGAAGAGTAAATTAGGTCAAGGCACCACTTTTTTCTTTGAAATACCTATGAAAATGAGTAATGAAATTTTAGTAGAGAAAAAAGTAAATTACTTTAACGATGTTGACGAATTAGAATTAAGCAATATTAAAATTTTAGTTGTAGAGGATAATAAGATTAATCAAATGATTACTAAAAAAATCCTTAACAAAATGAAATTATATTGTGATGTTGTTGATAATGGTGAGGAGGCTGTAGACAAAGTTAAGACTACCAATTACGATGTTGTATTAATGGACATTCACATGCCAGGAATAAGTGGTATTGAAGCTACAACAATCATTAGAACATTTGATAAAGAACTGACAATTTTTGCACTTACAGCAGTAACAATTGAAGATAAAATGCAAGAGTTTGACGAAGCTGGTTTTACAGATATTATACCTAAACCATTTAAACAAGAAGACTTTGAGAAAAAGTTATTTAATGCTTTAATGATTTCTGAAAACAAAGAAGTTATTTCTTAATTGCAAAACGGGTAATCAAAGTTTCAAATGTATCTACTTCATCTATTTTAATAGTTATAGGTAAGTAAAACAATTTCTCTCTTAAAATAATCTCATCTTTCAAGCGCATGTAATCTTTTTCTGTGGTAACAATAAAGTCATGCTTTGATAAGCTAGCAATCTCTGTATTTGTAAACACATGGTGGTCTTTAAAATTTAGATGCTCAAAATTCAGCTTATTACTTTTTAAAAAATCAATTAAAGGCTCAGCATTTGCAATTCCTGTAACTAATTTAAAAGCAGGTAACTTATCTAAAGTTAGTGTTTTATTGGCATTTAAAACTGCGTTATTGTAAACAATACTACTAAAAAACACATGTTGATGCTGTAACGGTTTCAGTTTCTTTTTTACAGCTTCTTTTTTAGCTTCTGTTAAGTGTTCTGGACATTTTGTAACAACAATAATAGTGGCGCGTTTTGCACCTGTTTTAGGTTCACGCAAATTACCTGTTGGTAAAACAAAATCGTCAACATATAAATGATTGTAAGTCGTCAATAAAATATTAAAACCTGCTGCTACTTTTCTATGCTGAAAAGCATCGTCTAACAATACCACTTCTGGATTAGGTCTTTGCTTCAATAACTGGTCTATACCATGTTGTCTATTAGCATCAACTGCAACTAAAATATCTTTTGAAAACGTATTATAAAACTGAAAAGGCTCATCACCCAAAACAGAAGCATTAGAAGACGTATTACCTAATTGAAACCCTTTAGATAGCCTACCATATCCTCTACTCAAAGTAGCTAACTTAGTGTCGTTTTTTAATAGTCTAATTAAGTATTCAACCATAGGTGTTTTACCTGTTCCACCAGCACTTAAATTACCTACACAAATAACAGGAAAAGGATAGCTTTTAGAAGATTTCCAACCTTTATCATACAGCCAATTACGCAACCTAGTTACCAGATAATAAATAGGTACAATAAAGAGTAATAAATGGCGAAGTAATTTCATTTTAAACACTAAAGGGTTGCCTGATTTAATTTTCAAAATGAAAAACCGTCAACTTTTATACCAACGAAAGTAAATATTTTATATTTGTTTTAAATAATTAAAGACAGAAAACTATGTTGGTTCAGGATGTTATTAATCATATTCAAGAAATCGCACCTTTAAAATACGCTGAAGACTTTGATAATGTTGGGCTTTTAATTGGTAATAAAAAAGAAGAGGTTACAGGTGTTTTAGTTACCTTAGATACAATAGAAACTGTTGTAGATGAAGCCATAGCTAATAATTGTAATTTTATTTTAAGTTTTCATCCTATTATTTTTAAAGGCTTAAAAAGTCTTACAGGTAAAAATTATGTAGAACGCACAGTCCTAAAAGCCATTAAACACAATATTGCCATTTTTGCAATTCATACTGCATTAGACAATCATCAAAATGGTGTAAACTCCATGATTTGCGACCAGTTAAATCTAAAAAATCAACACATATTAATTCCGCAAAAGCAAACAATAAAAAAGCTAGTTACTTTTGTTCCAAAAAAAGAAGCTCAAAAACTAAGAGAAGCTTTATTTAATGTTGGAGCTGGACATATTGGCAACTATAACAATTGTAGTTTTAATATAAACGGAATTGGCACTTTTAAAGCAAACGAAAAAGCAAATCCGTCTATTGGTAATAAAGGCGAAATTCATTTTGAAGAAGAAATGCAAATAAGTGTCACTTACCAAAAGCATTTAGAATCAAAAATTTTAAGAACCCTTTTTGAAACACATTCTTATGAAGAAGTAGCTTATGAAATTACAACATTAGACAATTTAAATCAAAATATTGGTATGGGTATGGTAGCCGAATTAGAGAACATACTATCAGAAACCAAATTTTTAGACTATTTAAAGAATAAAATGAAAGTCACTAACATTAGACACTCTCAGTTTTTAAATAAGCCTATTAAAAAAGTAGCTGTTTTAGGTGGTTCTGGCAGCTTTGCTATTAATGCTGCAAAAGCAGCAGGAGCCGATGTTTTTGTAACATCTGACTTAAAATATCACGATTTTTTTACTGCCGAAAACAACATCCTATTAGCAGATATTGGACATTACGAAAGTGAACAGTTCACAAAAAATGGTTTAGTAGCACTACTTAAGAAAAAAATTCCTAATTTTGCAATCATTTTATCAAACATAAACACCAATCCTGTTAAGTATTTTTAAAACATGGCAAAAGCAAAAGAAGTAACAGTAGAGCAACGTCTTAGAGCGTTATATGACCTACAATTAATAGACTCTAGAATTGACGAAATAAGAAGCGTGAGAGGAGAATTACCTCTAGAGGTTAGCGATTTAGAAGATGAAGTTGCGGGATTAAAAACAAGATTAGAAAAACTTGAAGATAGTTTAAGCTCTATAGATTCTGAAATTGTTGCTAAGAAAAATTTAATTGAAGAAGCAAAATCTTTAATTAAAAAATATTCTGAGCAACAAAAAAATGTTAGAAATAACAGAGAGTTTAACTCTTTAACGAAAGAAGTTGAATACCAAGAACTAGAAATTGAATTAGCTGATAAACACATCAGAGAATTTAAAGTGCAAATCGAACACAAAAAAGAAGTTATTGGTAAAACTAAAGAGCATAACAAAGAGCGTGAAACTCACTTAAAACATAAAAAAAGTGAGCTAAAAGCTATCTTAAAAGAAACAGAAGAAGAAGAAGAGGCGCTTATAGCTAAATCTGATGACTATAAGAAAAAACTTGAAGAGCGTCTAGTTAAAGCGTATGCTAGAATTAGAAGCAATGTAAAAAATGGTTTAGCAATTGTACCAATAGAAAGAGGTGCTTCTGGAGGTTCTTATTTTACAATACCACCACAAGTCCAAATGGAAATAGCTGCTCGTAAAAAGATTATTACAGATGAGCATAGTGGACGTATTTTAATTGATGCTGCATTAGCAGATGAACAAAAAACTAAAATGACTAAATTCTTCAAAAAGTTATAAGCAGACAAAATTATAAAACAAAAAAGCCTTCATATTCTGAAGGCTTTTTTAGTTTAAAAAACTTTACCTTAACATTTAAGATATTTTTATACTAATTACAATTAAGGTTTTATAATTTTAGTCGACTATTTAGTAAAATACAAAACATGAAAAAATTAATTCCATTATTTATCATCACCTTATTGTTTAGTTGTGTTAACAATGCACAAACTCCAAAACAAAATGCAGTTAAAACTGCCAAAGCTGTAGAAGTCTCTTTAGAAAACGGAAAAGCAAAAGCCTATTTTGCAAGTGGCTGTTTTTGGTGTGTAGAAGCAGTTTATGAAAGCGTTAAAGGTGTTGACGAAGTTATAAATGGGTATTCTGGCGGACATACAGACAACCCAACTTACGAAAAAAGCAATACAGGTAGAACTGGCCATGCAGAAGCTGTAGAAGTTATTTATGATCCAGAAGTAGTCAGTTTTACTACTTTAGTAGATGTGTATTTTGCTTCGCAAAATCCAACCCAAGTAAATGGTCAAGGTAATGACAGAGGTAGTCAATACCGTTCTATCATATTCTACCAAAATGATGCGCAGAAAAAAATTATAGATACTAAAAAAGCAGCTTTAGCAAAAAAACTTAATGCTACAATAGCTGCAGAGGTATATCCTTTTCAAAAATTTTGGCTAGGCGAAGACTACCACCAAGATTACGAAAAACTAAACCCAAACAATCCATACATTAGAAACGTATCAATACCAAGGCTAAAACGTTTTAAAGCAAAAATGCCAGAGGTTTTAAAGAAAAAACATTAAA
>JALZUT010000050.1 GCA_023300575.1 Olleya sp. | reverse complement strand
AGAAGAACCACCAAATCCACCGCCAAAACCTCCAGAACCACGTCTGTAGCCTCCTCGACCAGAATTGCTTAGTATTATAGCTTCAAGAATATTTAGAGTAGTATTACGACCACCACCAAAACTGTCAGTACCATTTCCGCCTCGACGGTTTTTAGATATTGATATTAAGATTATTATAAAGATGATAAATAAAAAGAAAATAACACCAATAGGGAAGCCATCTGTATTACTATTACCTTGTCGTGTACCTTGATATTCGCCAGACATCACTTCAAAAATAGCATCACTACCTCTGTTTAGTCCACCATAATAGTCGTTTTGTTTAAAATACGGTATTATGTCACGCTCTATTATTCTACGTGACACTGCATCTGTCATTAAATATTCTGTACCG
The DNA here is from genome assembly GCA_023300575.1 of Olleya sp. GTDB lineage: Bacteria > Bacteroidota > Bacteroidia > Flavobacteriales > Flavobacteriaceae > Olleya. The sequence continues at coordinate 7,928 of JALZUT010000050.1, read as the reverse complement.
TAACCTGTACTGATACTAATTTTACGATCGTCTCTTGCAAGTAGTATAAAAATACCATTGTCTTTTTCTTTACTTCCGCCAATTCCCCATTTCTCTCCCCATTGAGCACCTAAATAATTAATGTATTCGCCTTTTGTAGAAGTGATTATGGCAATTACAATTTGTGTGGATGTAGAATCAGAATATTTAATTAGTTTGTTTTCTAACGTTTGCTTTTGTGAAGTAGAAAGTAAATTTACATAATCATAAACAGCATCAGGATTTGCTTTTGTTGGTACATCTGGTATTTTATATTGTGCGTTAACAAAACTAAAAGACAATAATGTTAATAAACACAAAAGGTTTAATAAACCTTTTTTTAATCCAAGTAAGTATTGAATACTAAAGACTGAGCAATGCAAAGTTAATTTCATCCTTTAGATATAGCATTAGAGAGTTCGTCTTTATCTGAATCTTTTATTGGAAAATGCGTTTTTAATTGTTGTCCTGCATGTAATATTCCATCTACTAAACCTTGCTTAAAGTCACCATTTTTAAAATGAGTCTCTATTACAGATTTTGTAGTGTTCCAGAAATTTTCAGGCACTAGATTATTAATGCCTTTATCGCCATAAATTCCAAATTTATGATCGTTAACAGCAACATAAATTAAGACTCCATTTTGGTCTTTGGTGTTGTTCATTTTTAAAATAGAAAATACTTCTAATGCACGTGTTTCAACATTAGCATTACAAGTATTTTCAATATGAACTCGAATTTCTCCAGACGTATGGTTTTCGGCAACACGAATAGCTTCAACAATTTCTTGTTCTTGAATAGTTGTTAAAAAAGCTTCAACTTGATTTTGCATAATTTAAAATTCCACTTTAGGAGCGTTTTCACTTCCTGGTGCAGATTTAAATAAACCTAGAGCGTTCTTTTTTATGTAGTCAGCAACAAAACTAGTTGGGAACTTAGCAATAAATATGTTATAAGCTCCAGCTAAACCATTAAATTTATTACGTTCTACGTTTATTCTGTTTTCAGTACCTTCTAATTGACTTTGCAATTCTAAAAAACCTTGATCAGCTTTTAATTCTGGATAACGTTCTACAGATACTAAAAGTCTAGATAATGCTCCGCTTAACCCTTGTTGTGCTTGTTGGAATTTAGCCATATTCTCTGGCGTTAAAGCACTTTCATCAACATTAATTGTTGGTTTTGTAGCCTCTGCTCTAGCTTTTATTACAGCTTCAAGAGTTTCTTTTTCATGGTCTGCATATCCTTTTACTGTTGCAACAAGATTTGGAATTAAATCAGCTCTTCTTTGATAAGAACTTTCTACATTAGCCCATTGTGCTACTGCTACTCCTTCTTTTTCAATAATTTCATTGTTTACTCCAATTCCCCAATTAAATAATGCATATGCAATTACCCCTATAATAATTATCGGTATAAGTAATTTTTTCATGTTAGATGGTTTTTTAGTTGTGTTATTTGGTAATGCTTTAAAGTTCATTTTTTAGTTTATTAAGTTTTGCTTTTACACCTTCCAATTTAGTTATAATTTCAAAATCAGTAAGTGTTTTCTTTTTTTCTTCTTTTAAATGAATTTTTGCACCTTCCAATGTAAAACCACGTTCTTTTACCAAATGGTAGATAAGTTGTAAGTTTTTTACATCGTCTGGAGTAAATTTTCGATTTCCTTTTGCATTTTTTTTAGGTTGTAAAACATCAAATTCTTTTTCCCAAAAACGTATTAATGATGTATTAACATCAAACGCTTTGGCGACTTCTCCAATATTATAATAACGTTTTTCTGGAAGTTCTAAATTCATTAATCTAAAGATTGATTTTCTAATGAAGCACGTTCTAGTAATTTACTAAACTCTTCTGGAGTTAAGCTACCATAATAGAAATTTATTGGGTTGATGCGATCACCATCTTTAAAAACTTCGTAGTGTAAATGTGGTGCTTCAGAGCGCCCTGTACTTCCTACAAAACCTATTAAATCACCACGTTTTACCTTTTGATTTTTTTGAACATTAAATTTATACATATGTCCATATAATGACACATATCCATAACCATGATCTATTCTAATATGTTTTCCGTAACCCGCAGCACTGTTATCTGCCCGTTTAATAATACCATCACCAGAAGCGTAAATTGGTGTGCCTCTTGGAGCTGTAAAATCCATTCCCCAATGCATTTTTCTAAGTTTTGTAAACGGGTCAGAGCGCATTCCGTAACCAGAAGCCATTCGTGTTAGGTCTTTATTGTTTATAGGTTGTATTGCAGGTATAGCAGCTAATAGTTTTTCTTTTTCTTCTGCTAAAACAGCAATTTCATCTAAAGATTTAGATTGTACTACAATACGCTTTAATAGTTTGTCAATGCGCTTATTACTAGATGTAATTAATTTAGAATTATCATAACCATCTAATTTTTTATAACGATTTACACCACCAAAACCAGCTTTTCTTTGTTCTTCTGGTATTGGGTTAGCTTCAAAATATAAACGGTAAATAGCATTGTCTCTATCTTCTATATTTGCCAAAACAGTTTCGGCATCTTGCATTTTTTTGTTTAGTAAATCAAACTGAAGTTCTAAGTTTGATGATTCGCGTTTTAAGGCTTTTTCTCTAGGTGATTCAAAATAATAACTTGCCAGTATTAGTATGAAAAAAGCAAATAAAGCAGACGACAATAAAAACCCCAGAATATACTTAAATGTCCTTCTTTTTTTACGCTCAATTTTCTTGTAAGAGAGCGTTTCAGAATCATAATAATATTTTACCTTACTCATTATCTAATTTATACTATTTTTGCTATTAAAATGTTGAAGTGTTTGCTTGGTTAAATTAAAACAGTACAAAGCAAACTTACAAAAATATTTCAGTTTAAATTTACACAAATAAAACTAAAGTCGTGTTAAAAAGTTGAAGCTAAACTTTAGCTAGCCTAACAAGATTTTTTGAACGATATTATAATTATGAATTCTCAAGACATACGCGCTACATTTTTAAATTTTTTCGAAAGTAAAAAACATAGCATTGTGCCTTCTGCACCAATGGTTTTAAAAGACGATCCAACTTTAATGTTTGTTAATTCTGGAATGGCACCTTTTAAAGAATATTTTCTTGGTAATGCGCAACCAATAAATAACAGACTTACAGACAGTCAAAAATGCTTGCGTGTGTCTGGTAAACATAACGATTTAGAAGAAGTTGGTTACGATACCTATCACCATACTTTATTTGAAATGCTAGGTAACTGGTCTTTTGGGGATTACTTTAAAAAAGAAGCGATTGCTTGGGCTTGGGAGTTGCTTACAGAAGTATATAAAATTGATAAAAACATTTTATACGTCACTGTTTTTGAAGGTAGTGATGATGCAGATAACCTTGAGATGGATACCGAGGCTTATGATATCTGGAAACAATATATAAGTGAAGACCGCATTTTAAAAGGAAATAAAAAAGATAACTTTTGGGAAATGGGAGAACAGGGACCATGTGGACCTTGTAGTGAAATTCATGTTGATATACGTTCTGCTGAAGAAAAAGCCAAAGTAGATGGTAAGTCTTTGGTAAATGAAGATCACCCGCATGTGGTAGAAATCTGGAATCTAGTTTTTATGCAGTACAACCGTAAAGCAAATGGAAGTTTAGAAGGGTTGCCAAATAAACATATTGATACAGGAATGGGTTTTGAACGTCTTTGTATGGTAATGCAAGATGTAAAATCTAATTACGATACAGATGTTTTTACGCCAATTATTAGAGAGATAGAAACCATTACAGGTAAAGACTATAATAAAGATGAAAAGACAGATATTGCTATTCGTGTAATTTCGGATCATGTTCGTGCAGTTGCTTTTTCTATAGCAGATGGGCAATTGCCAAGTAATACAGGAGCAGGTTATGTAATCCGTCGTATTTTACGTCGTGCTGTACGTTATGGATTTACTTTTTTAGATAAAAAAGAACCTTTTATTCACCGTTTGGTAAGTGTTTTGTCAGAAAAAATGGGTAAAGCTTTTCCAGAACTAAAAGCACAAAAACAATTAATAGAAAATGTAATAAAAGAAGAAGAAGCTTCTTTTTTAAGAACTTTAGATCAAGGTCTGTCCATATTAGACAGAATTATTGACAATGCAACAGATAAGCAAGTCTCTGGATCTAAGGTGTTTGAACTGAAGGATACTTATGGGTTTCCAGAAGATTTAACAGATTTAATTTTAAGAGAAAAAGGGTTTTCCTATAATAAAGACGAATTTAATAAACGTCTAAAAGAACAACAGGGTAGAGGTCGTGAAGCATCTATGCTAAAATCTGACGATTGGACAGATTTAATTAAGGATGAGAATCAAGAGTTTATTGGTTACGATCAACTAGAAGCTAAAGTTAAAATTACTAAATACCGCAAAGTTGTATCTAAAAAAGAAGGAGAACAATATCAATTAGTATTTAATTTAACTCCTTTTTACGCCGAAGGTGGTGGACAGGTTGGTGACAAAGGATATATTGAAGCTGCAAATGGAGATGTTACTTATATTGTAGATACTAAAAAGGAAAACAATGTAATTATTCACTTAACTAAAGAGCTACCTCGTGATGTTAATCAAACATTTAAAGCTAAAGTAGATCATAAACAACGTTACAGGACAGAATGTAATCATACAGCTACTCACCTTTTACATCAAGCATTAAGGGAAGTCTTAGGTGTGCATGTCGAGCAAAAAGGAAGTGCAGTGCATTCTAAATATTTGCGTTTTGATTTTTCACATTTTTCTAAGTTAACTGTTGAAGAATTACGTGATGTAGAAAACTTTGTTAATGCACGAATAGAAAGTAAATTACCACTTCAAGAAGGTCGTAAAGTACCAATGGGACAAGCTATAGCAGAAGGCGCTATGGCGTTGTTTGGAGAAAAGTATGGAGATGCTGTACGTACAGTGCGTTTTGGGCAATCTATAGAATTATGTGGAGGAACTCATGTGGATAACACTGCAGATATTTGGCATTTTAAAATTGTATCTGAAGGAGCAGTAGCATCTGGAATACGTCGTATAGAAGGTATTACATATGATGCGGTAAAATTTTATTTTCACGATAATAACAGAGCTTATTTTGAAATGAAAGATTTACTTAATAATGCTCAAGAACCTATAAAAGCACTTCAGAGCTTGCAAGATGAAAATTCAGACTTAAAAAAACAGATAGAACAATTGTTGAAAGACAAAGCAAAAAATATTAAAGGCGAATTAAAATCTGAAATATTAGAAATTAACGGAGTTAATTTTTTAGCAAAACAATTAGATTTAGAGGCTAACGGAATTAAAGATTTATGTTTCGAGTTGGGTAGTCAATTTGATAATTTGTTTTTGTTGTTTGGTGCAGAAAACAATGGTAAAGCACTATTGTCTTGCTATGTCTCTAAAAGTTTAGTTGATACTAAAGGTCTTAATGCAGGTACTATAGTTAGAGAGTTAGGTAAATACATCCAAGGTGGTGGTGGTGGACAACCGTTTTTTGCAACTGCAGGTGGTAAAAACCCAGCAGGAATAAAGGATGCTTTGGAAGCTGCTAAAAGCTATATAGTTTAACTTGTCATTCCTGTTTAGGTAGGATAATTATGAAACTTCAAACCAAAATAAAACTAAATAAACAAGTGTATAATCTAATAGATTATAACTCTAAAGTATTACTATTGGGTTCTTGTTTTTCAGAAAATATAGGAGCACAATTTAATTATTTCAAGTTTCAGCACTATATAAACCCTTTCGGGATTTTATTTCACCCAAAAGCAATTGAAACTCTAGTAGATAATGCTTTAAATGAAAAGAAATACACTGATGATGATGTGTTTTTTAATAACGAGCAGTTTCATTGTTATAATGCACATTCTAAATTAAGTAATGCTAGTAAAAGTCAGTTGTTATTTCAGTTAAATGCAGCCTCTCAAAAGACCAATCATTATTTAAAACAAGCAAGTCATATAGTTCTTACTTTGGGAACTGCTTGGGTATACCGTTTGATAGCAACTAATCAAATTGTAGCTAACTGTCATAAAGTGTCGCAAAATAGTTTTCAAAAAGAATTATTATCTGTTCAAAGGGTTGAGGCAGCACTTCAATCTATAATATCAAAAATTAGAAAAGTAAATCCAGAGGTTATTTTTGTTTTTACGGTTTCACCAGTCAGACATATCAAAGATGGCTTTGTAGAAAACACACAGAGTAAATCACATTTAATAACAGCAATCCATAATAGTTGTTCAAAGGACAAAGCAGATAGTTATTTTCCTTCTTATGAAATTATGTTAGACGAGCTTCGTGACTACCGTTTTTATAAACAAGACATGTTACATCCTAATGAAACTGCAATCCAATACATTTGGGGGCGTTTTAAATCGGTTTGGATAACTGAAGCTTCAGAAAAAATAATGAAAGAAGTAGATGTGATTCAAAAAGGATTGACACATAGACCTTTTAACGAAAACTCAGAAGCACATCAAAAATTTCTTGTGCAGTTAAAAAAAAGGCAAGACAAGCTAACTTTAGCTTATCCGTTTGTAATGTTTAAGTAAGCTATTAAAAATCAAACTGTAAGATTATATTTACATCTTGATTTTTAAACTAAAATATATTCTTTTAATCGAAAAAAAAGAAGTTGAAACTTGTTTTAGTACTAAATTCGGTTTGCTATTAATCAATATTCAGATAAGACACCAGCTAATTAAACTTTCAATCTAGTTTTTTGTGTTGGTGTTTTTTTTGTTTAATGAACTTACTTAATTTAATTACAATTTTTATAAAATCAAAAAGTTAAAGAGTTTTTTTGTTTTAAAATCTTTAATGTATTTTTAGAGTATGAAAAAAATAATTTTTGGTGTTGTATTGGCGTTGCTGTTCTCATTTTTTTTTAAAAAGTGCAGTGATAAACGTAACGACGAGACTGTTATTAAAGAACATTCTGCATTAATAGCAAAACAAATAAAAAATGTTGGGAAGCTTGTAGTTACAGAAGGTAGCTTTAGCGAAGTGTTTAGCTATAAAAAATCTAAAGCCCTATTTGCAGATTTAATGATTGCAAATAAACAAGCCATAGTAATAGTAAATGCTGATGTTACAATTGCTTACGATTTAAGTAAAATAGAATACGATATAGACGAAGTCAATAAAGTAGTTATCATAAAATCAATTCCAGAAGAAGAAATTAAAATAAATCCAGATTTTGAATATTATGATGTGCAAGCAGATTTTTTTAACCCGTTTGAAGCCAATGACTATAACGAAATTAAAACAACAGTAAACGCTCAACTTGCAAAAAAAATTGAAGCCTCTAGTTTTAAAAGCAATGCTGAAAACAGATTGATAAGTGAGTTGTCAAAATTCTATATCCTAACCAATAGCTTAGGTTGGACTTTGCAATACAACAAAACTAAAATCGAAGATTTAGAGAGCTTAGAATCTATAAAATTATAACTTACTGTAAAGGTTTTTCCATCCACCACCATTCATGCAATCTAATCCATTGCTACGTAACATGGAAGCAGCACTTCCAGATCTTACTCCACTTTCACAACAAGTAATAATAGGCTTGTCCCATTTTTTAATGTCCTCAATTTTAGAGTTAATTTGTTTTAAAGGAATGTGTTTAGAGCCAGGAATTGCGCCAGAATCGTATTCTGCTTTAGATCGTACATCCAGTATAATAGCACCTTTTTCTTGAAACGCTTTGATTTTAGAGGTTTTATTTCCAAATAAAAAACTTAATAATCCCATAGTTTTCTTTTTTCTATAAATTTACAAAGAATAAATTTTATAACAATTTGAATAAATTAACCAGAAAAGACCAAATTATTATAACTGCAGCAAAGCTTTTTAAACAAAAAGGATACAGTGCTGTTACAATGCGAGATTTGGCTAAAGCGATGGGTAT
>JALZUT010000049.1 GCA_023300575.1 Olleya sp. | reverse complement strand
ATTTTCTCAAATTTCAACACTCATTTAAAACCCTAAAAATCTGATAGCCATACTAAACCTATAGAACATTGTAATTAAATTTATATATTATTTGCAGTTAAAACTTTTACTCTACTAACCATATTAAATTATTCTTAACAACATAACACTAATTGAGATAACGATTGGAACAATGATAACTACCATTACTACTAAAAAAGAAAAGTAACTAAATAGAAAAAACTTAAAGAGGTAAGAAAAATAATAAATATCTTCATGTTGTTGATATTGTGCTTAATCATCCTATGCGAAATAAAACCTAAGTATTCTAGTTTCTACAAATTTCTTAAATTATTCTTTAAGTGTTAATGCTTCAGATTTAGTTTTGACTAAAATTAATGCAAGAAGTGTATCTCCTTCTTCTATACATTTCAATTTTCGCATAATAATAGTTGTTTTTCCAGAGCCTACTTGTCTGTACAAAAATATTTACACCGCCTTTTATTACTAATAATGCTTTTAGTTGTAAAGGTAATAGCTGTTCAAAATTATTTATTTCTAAAGCGTATAAAATTTGTGAATTCAATTTTTTAAAAGACATATCTACTAGCTAAATTAAAGTATAACAAGGAACTAGGTATAATTGTTAGACTTACAAAACTACACCATTATCGTTTTTGGCACGATGCTTGTAATTAACTAATTGTTAAACATTAAAACAAACAATTATGAAACATTTATTCCTATTATTATCAGCTTTAATCCTAAGTGGATTTTCTGTTAATGCAGACACAAACACAACATTAGATACTAATGTAATCAACAACTCTTACAATAGAGGTTATGGTAATTCTTACATCTTTGTGGAAAACGGAATTGAATTTTCAGTCTTTCCAGATGGTCAGTTTGATTTTTACATGTCAAATTATGGTCCAAATGTAAACGTAGCAGTACGTGATAGAAATACTTCAATTAGCTTTAACACAGGCTATGATTATACTTCTTATGTTCAGTATGACGAGTTTGGTGCAGTTGTACAAGTAGAAAACACACCTGTTTTTTATGACTATTATGGTCGTGTAAACCAAGTTGGTAACGTATTTATCAACTACAATAACAGAGGTTTTGTAAACCGTGTTGGTGGACTTTATGTACACTACAACCGTTACAACAGATATTCTCATAGTACTGGATTTATAAACAACTTTAACAGATCATATGTATTTAGATCTTGGCACTCATTTTATGTGATTCCACCTGTAAACTACTGTGTGCTTTTTAACACTCCTTACAGACAGAACTACAGACCAGTTAGATACAGATACGATAGACCTTTTACAAATAACTATAGACGTTCAACTGCTGTTGCAAACAGACGTGGTAACACTATAAACAGAAACAGAGCTTTAGCTTCTAGAACTGAAGGTAGAACACCTAGAACTGTAACACGTTCACCTCGTAATGGTAACAATGTTGGAACTACTCCTAGAACTAGAGGAAATACAACTAAGCCTAGAGTTACAAGTACACCTAGAACAAGTAAGCCTAGAGTTACAAGTACACCTAGAACAAGTAAACCTAGAACCGTAAGTACGCCTAGAACAAGTAAGCCTAGAGCTGCAAGTACACCTAGAACAAGAAATAATTCTACAGTTTCTAAAACAGGAAGAAATAGTAAGTCTACTTCTAGATCATCAACATTAAGAAGATAAAATAGTCACTTAATTAAAATCCTATAAAGATTGTTTGCCCTAAAGCAATTTTAATAGGATTTTTTTTATGGAATAAAGCGTTTTAATATAGTAGTAATATCTTGGGATAAATTAAACCTATAGACAGATAAACCATAAATTACTGTAAGTAGTAACGTTTTTAAAAGAATATTTAGAATAGGGTTAAAAGGAAACTCGAAGAAAAATAAAGCAACTCCACAAATTAAAATCAAACTCATAGTTTTTAGAGTAAAAACAGTAAAGGGTTGAATTTGAAACTTATAATAAACAAACAGTAATTTAGTAATGTTGTAAATAAAAATAGTAATACAGCTTGCGTAAGCAGCACCATTTATTCCAAATTTTGGAATAAATACGTAGTTTAAAGCTACAGTTAATAGTGCTAACCCAATACCAAAAACCAGTACCATTCTATAATAGTCACTATTAAATAAGATGGCATTATTATTTCCTAAAAGATTATCAAACAATTTTGCTAAGCCAATGACTAAAACTACTAAAAACCCTTCACTATAATTATTTGGTATTAGCTGATACAACTGGTTGATATTTATAATAATACACAAAAATATAAATCCACTTATAATAAATAAATTAAGCGAACTTTTTTTGTATAAATCGTTTAAACCTACTTTATTTTTTTCGTTTAAAAGTTTTGCTGTAAGTGGATGTGTAATTTGATGCATAGCTCTTGCAGGAACACCTATAACTGTTGCAATATATATGGCTACTCCATAATACGCTACATTATTTAAGGTGACAAATTGACCAAGCATAAACTTATCTATTTCTAAGATAATATTAGCTATTGATCCTGCAATTATAATTAAAGCCGAATACTTTAATATACTAGATAAACTGGAGGTTTTAGTCCATCTCAAAGTTGGTTTTCTTAAGCTGAAAGCATATAATTGCATTATAAAAACACGAACGATATAAACGGCTACAATTGCATTAATCAATTGTTCTACGGTTAGATATTGAAAATAATGAACCAGTAATAATATGGTAATCATAATTCTATGAAATACTTCTCTCATAAAATTACCAAACACACTTTGTAATTGTACCTTGCTCCATGCAAAAAAGACTTCAAAGTAAGCAAAAGCAACAGCTGATATATATATTAACCAAGTATAGTCCTTTATAATTATGTTTTCTTTAGATAACCAATCACCTATATAATCATAAGCAAAATGAGTAATTAGACCTAACGGGATTATTAGTACTAAAGGCACAATTATCATTAAGCTTAAAAAACTATTCTGCGATTGTCTAGTTTTAAATGAGGAGTAAAATTTTACAATTGTATTGTGCACACCAAATGCCATTAATGGCATTAAGATATTAGCTGTAGAAAAAATAAATGTGATAAGTCCAAAATAAGCTTCGCTTAAAAATTTGGTATATAAAAAAATAACATTAATCGCTCCAATACCAAAACCAATGTAGGTTATGATCGTGTTTTTTATAGATTGATTAATAACTATTCCCATTTCTATTAATTACGATTATGTAATAATTCTGATAGTGTTTTTGTTAGGTTTTTTCTAGAATATTGTTCTAATCCAATCGGATTTACTTGTAAATTTTCGTTTTTAAACGCTTCAAAATGTTGTTTTATTACTGCTTTTAATGCTCCATATTCTGAATAATCAAAAAACTGACCTGTATTGGTTTTTGTTATTATAGATTGAATATCTGCGCCTTTTGGACCGATTGCGAGTATTGGCCTGTTAGCAACCATATACTCAAATAATTTCCCAGGAATAATAGCCTTAGTATCTTCAGAATTAATTTCAATTAACAGTAATACTTGCGATTTTTTTTGAAACCTAACTGCTTCTTTATGTGAAACATAACCAACATTGTTTAAATATTTAGTTAAATTTTTATTTTTAATAGAATTAAGGATTTCTACTCCTACTTCACCTATTAGATTTAATTGAAAATTAGCCGCAAAATCTACATCTTCTTTGATTAATTCTTGAAGTGCTTGCCACAAAATTTCTGGATTTCGTTTAGATAATAAAGAGCCAATATGTGACAAAGTAAACTTTTTATCTAAACGCTCTACCTTCACCTTTTCTATATCATAACCGTTTGTAATAACCGTTATGGGGTTATTAGTGATGTCTTCAAATTCTGTTTTAGTACTTGGACTAGTGACTAGTATATGATTAGCAGTATTTAAAACTGTTTTTTCTAATGCTTTGTGCTTGTCTTTTGCTACAGTAGTCAACTTTAATTGCTTGTGATAGCCAATTGTTGTCCAAGGATCTCTAAAGTCGGCAATCCAATTAACATCCAATTTTTCTTTTAACTTAAGACCTATTAAATGTAAACTATGTGGTGGACCTGTAGTAATTACAGTATCTATATTATAATCCTTTATATAAGTTGATAGATATCTTACAGAAGGTTTTACCCAATTTTTTCTAGCATCTGGAATAAAAAAATTTCCTCTAACGTATAGCATTAATCGCTCTATTAAACTTTGTTTTTCTTTTTCGGCAATAATACCTTTGCTAATAGTTTTGCTTTTTTTAGAAAACAGCTGTGCTATTTTATAAGGCTCCTTTATATGCTGAGAAATAATTATAGTGTCTTTACTTACTTGCGTTTGAAGTGTATCGTCTATTATAGGGTAATTTGCGTTTGAAGGATGATACACAATTGGCTGGATATTAAAACCTGGTAAATACTTAACAAATTTTAACCAGCGCTGTACACCTGGTCCACCTGCAGGTGGCCAATAGTAAGCAATGATGAGTACCTTTTTTTTATTCATTAATTGTCATTCCTGCGAAAGCAAGAATCTATTTTATAATTAATTGGACGCCTGCATGTAATAATAAATCAATACTTGATAATTTTGATTCGTAAATCTTTGATTTAGCAGGAGTGATAAAATATTAAATTTTTAGTTTTCTTATTCCAAAAAACAAACCACTAAGTAATAATAATCCTAGTAAAGCAGAACTTGCTAATGCTATTTTACTTCCAGTTTTTACAACTTGTGGCTCAAACTTGAATTCTATTGTATGATTACCTTTAGGTATATTTAAACCTCTTAAAGCATAGTTTACTTTACTAATAGCTATTTCTGTATTATCTATTGTTGCAACCCAACCATTTTTATAATACGCTTCAGAAAATACTGCAAAACCATCATTATTGTTAGATGATTGGTACTTTATGTAGTTTGGTTTATAGTCTATAACTTTTATTATTGCTAGTGAATCAACTTTATAGTCATAATTTGTAGGTCTAAATTTAATTACTAAACCTGAAGGTTTAGTGTAAATAGCAACTCGTTTATTATCCAAACTATCTAAAGCTAAAATCTCTTCATTTGCAGAATCAACATATTTCTTTTCTTCAACAAACCAAGCATTACCATTAGCATCTTTATTTACAAACGGAAAAGGTTGCTCATCTTCACCTTGACCAATAATATACTTAGCATTAAGCATGCTTAAGACGTTAATGTTGTTTTTTGATAAGTAAAACTCATATAAATCCTGAAAACGTTTTGGTTTTGCAGCATGATAACCTCCTAATGCGTTATGATAGTACGATGCTTTTGCAGCTCCAGAAGTAAGATCATAAACTCTAAAGTCAGCCTTATCTTTTAGTATTTGTAAATCTGCTTTATTAGCTTGATAAGGCTGTTCCATTTTAAATTTAGAAACAAAATCATCATTATTAACATAGCGTCTGTCAACAATTACTAAATCAAATACAATTAATAAACCTAAAACGATAATAGTTTTATTTTCGGTCAGTTTCTGCTTTAAAAACAAATAGATTACTCCTGCGGATAGTAGTACTAAAAGTAAAGTTCTTAAGGTATCCGAAGTAAAAAAGCTAGCACGATCTTTACGTAAAGCGTCAACAAATTCTGGTCCATAATTCTGACGATAATACCCATCATTACCTCCAACAAAATCAAAGAAACCTAAAAGTTTAACCAATAAAAACAAAACAGCCAATCCACCTGTAATAATAACAGTATACTTTAATGCTTTTTGCTTTTCTTCATCTTTAACATAATCATTAAACAATTTCACTAAAGCAAAAATGGCTAATATAGGAATACACAACTCTAAAACAACTTGTATGGAACTAACTGCTCTAAACTTGTTATAAAGCGGCACATAATTAATAAACAAGTCGGTTAAGAATTCTAAATTCTTTCCATAAGATAATAAAAGGGATAAGATAGTTCCGCCAACTAACCACCATTTTAATCGTCCTTTTACCAAGAACAATCCTAAAACAAATAAGAAGATTACTACTGCACCAATATAAGCTGGTGCTTCTACAATGGTCTGGTCTCCCCAATATGTTGGTGTGCCTTTTGTATATTCTAAAGCTTCTGCAGGAGGTACGTTTTTATTTCTAAAAAACTCATACATTGCAGAGTTTTTTCCAACATCTTCTCCGCTTCCACCACCCAAAAACCGAGGAATAAACAGGTTAAAAGTTTCTAATTTTCCGTAGCTATATTCTGTGATGTACTCTTTACTCAATCCATTAGTGATTTCTCTTGGACTTCCGTCTGCATTTATAGTTAGTTCACTTTTACCACGCGTGCTTTCATTTACATAATCTTGAGTTGCCATAATATTGGTCGCATTTAAACCAATTGCTAATAACACTGCAACCGATAACACACCAACAGCTTTAAAAAAGTGAAGCAACATCTTCTTTTTGTAAGCATCTATTAAATAGACAACACCTAAAACTAAAACCAACAACAATAAGTAATAGGTCATTTGAAAGTGGTTGGCTACCAACTCTAATCCCATTGCGACAGCAGTGAGCAAAAATCCAAAAATATATTTACCTCTAAAGGTCAGTAAAATTCCGCTTAAAACTAAAGGCATATAAGCTATTGCGTGTGCTTTACTATTGTGCCCAACACCTAGTATTATTATTAAATAGGTTGAAAAACCAAACGCTAGAGCGCCTAATGCTGCGAGTTTAAAATCAACTTTAAGCACTAATAACAAGATGTAAAATCCTAAAAAATAAAGGAATAAGTAATCTGCAGGTCTCGGTAAAAACCGTAAGCTTAAATCTAATTTTTTAATGTAATTATGTGGGTATTTTGCACCTAGCTGGTAAGTTGGCATTCCGCCAAAAGCACTGTTTGTCCAATAGGTTTCTTGGCCAGTGTCTGCTTTAAATTGTTTTTGCTGTTTTGCCATTCCTGTGTAATGGACAATATCGCTTTGATAGATTGCTTTTCCCTGTAAAACAGGACTAAAATAGGCTAAAGAGCAAATTACAAATCCTACCAAAACTAAAATGTGTGGCAAGATTTTTTTAAATGAAAACTGCATAGATGACTTTAAAAACTGTGAGCTTGAAAATTAATGATAATTTTTAAGAAAGAATGAATTAAGCGCTAAATAAATTGAATTTTATAAAACAGAAAAAGACTTCTATTTTTTTGCAAGCAGACTACTCTATCTCTTCATAATCTACATAATCGCCAACATCTTTGTTAGATGTTTTATTTTGTGGCATTTTATCTATTGTAATCTCACCTTCTTTTTCAATTGGCTCTTGTCTTTGTTGGTTAAATGCACCACCAAAACGTTGTTCTGCTTTTTTTGCAGCATATTTAAATAGCATTGGTGCAAAAAGTCTAGACAAGACTTTTAATCCGTAATAAATTAAGGCAATTATAAGGATGGTTCTTAATAAACCCATGTATTAATTTCAGTTTAGTAGTAATATTGACACAAAAATACAATTCTTCGGTTTTAAATTAAGAATAAAATCCCTAAAAAAAATATAAAATCTTATATTTGAATTTAAACTTATATTTATGCCTCATACAAAATCTTTATTTAAGTACCTGCTACTTTTGGTAGGTTTTTCGGCTTTTGCCCAATATACAGAAGTAATAAATTCTAATCGACCAGGAGTTTCTAGAAGTGCTTTTTCTGTAGGAACAAATGTAGTGCAATTTGAAGCTGGACCATATTCTGTAAACGAAGATCATACGCCATTAGAAAATGAAGCATCTGGTTTTGGGATTGATTTTGCTGCTAGATATGGTTTAGTTTGGGAACAATTAGAGCTAAATATAGAAGGTGCATATCAAAATGATACGTTTACAGACTTACGTGTAACACCTTCTTCATCTGCAGATCGTGCTAACTTTAGATATTTAACTATAGGCGCAAAATATTTAGTTTATGATCCTTATAAAAAAAGAGGTGAAGAAAAACCAAATTTATATAGCTACCATGCTAATAAAAAATTTAAATGGAGCCACTTGATTCCTGCAGTAGCAGTTTATGTTGGTGCTAATTATGATTCAGATAACAATAGTTTTATACCTTATGCTAGTCCTTTTACCAGCCCAAATTACGAAGGTGGTTTTAGTCCTAAAGTAATGATAGCAACACAACACAACTTTAATAGTGGTTGGGTTTTTGTTATGAATTTTTCTAAAGATAGGATTGGTACTGATTTTTCAGATTTTCAATATATAGTAACTATTACTAAAGCCATAAACCAACAATGGGTTTTATTTGGTGAAACACAAGGTATTCAAAGTGACTTTTATGCTGACAATCTATTTAGGTTTGGTGGTGCTTATTTATGGAGTAGGAATTTTCAACTTGACACAGGCTTGACCTTTAATACTAAAGATACTCCTTCTGTTTTTAGTTTAAATTTTGGCGCATCTTACCGTTTAGATTTTCATAAAGATCCAGAAGTTGATAATGGAACTGATGTAATGGATGAATATGAAAGAAAAGCAAACCGAAATAAGAAGAAGAAAAAAAATAAAGATGGTGATGATCCAGACAGTCCTGACAATTCTGGAAAACGTAAAAAAGAAATCCAAGATGTTGATTTTGATGACGAAGACTAATCCTTTCTTTTTAATATGATTACAATCAAAAAAGTAGTATCAAAAGGAGATTATAAAGCTTTTGTAACATTTCCTTTCTCTATTTATAAAGATTCTAAATATTGGGTACCTCCAATTATTAGTCAAGAACTTGCAACTTTTGATGTTAAAAAAAACCCTATTTTTAATGATGCTGAAGCTACTCTGTTTTTAGCATATAAAGAGAATGTAGTTGTTGGGCGTGTTGCTGCAATTATAAATTGGCTAGAAATAAAAGACCAAAAGATTAAAAAAATGCGTTTTGGTTGGTTTGATTTTATAGATGATTTAGAGGTTAGTAAAGCGCTTATCGAAGAAGTATATAAAATAGGAAAATCCCATAATCTTGAATATACTGAAGGTCCTGTAGGTTTTTCAAATCTTGATAAAGTTGGTGTTTTAACCGAAGGATTTAATAATGCAAGCAACATGATTACTTGGTATAATCATCCCTATTATATTAATCACTATCAATCACATGGTTTTAATATAGAAAAAAAATATTCTGAAAGTAGATTTCTTTTTGAAAATGTAAAAACAGAGTTTTTTCTAAAAGCACAAGAGTTGATTAAGCGACGTTATAAACTTAGAGCCTTAAAATTTACTAAGACTTCTCAGGTCATGCCTTACGTAGATAAGATGTTTGATTTATTTAACGAAAGTTATTCAGCGCTTTCATCGTTTGTAGCAATAACAGATATTCAGAAAGAATATTTCAAGAAAAAATTTATCAGTTTTATTAATCCAGAGTATATCAAATTTGTAGTTGATAAAGACGACAACTTAGTAGCTTTTGCTATAGTAATGCCTAGGTTTTCAGAAGCTTTACAACAAATGAATGGAAAACTATTACCACTTGGTTTTTTAAAATTATTAAAAGCTAAGAAAGAAAGTAAGGATGTAATATTTTATTTAATTGGTGTACATCCAGACTATCAAAACAAAGGTGTACATGCTGTTATATTCAATGAGTATTATGATACATTTACAAAAAAAGGCATTAAAACTTGTTATAGAACCCCAGAATTAGAAGACAACGAAGCGATTCATAAAATTTGGAAACATTTTGATCCAGAAGTGTATAGAAGACGTGTTACTTTAAAAAAAGCATTATAAAAAAAATCCGATTCAAATGAATCGGATTTTTTATGTTTTATAATTTTCAATTTATTCTATTCACCCATTGCTTTTATTAAAGCAGCAGACATACGTTTGTAAGTTCCGTTTTCTAAACGCGTTCTAATAGCATCAAAAGCATCTAAAGTTTCATTTACATCTTGTAAAGTGTGCGTAGCAGTAGGTATCATTCTTAATAAGATTAATCCTTTTGGTATTACTGGGTATACAACTATAGAACAGAAAATTCCGTAGTTTTCTCTTAAATCACGGACTAAAGCCATAGCTTCTGGAATACTTCCGTTAAGATATACTGGTGTTACACAACTTTGTGTTGTACCAATATCAAATCCTCTATCTTTTAATCCTGATTGTAAAGCATCTACAATTTTCCATAAGTTTTCTTTTAACTCTGGCATTGTACGTAACATATCTAAACGCTTTAAAGCACCAACTACTAATTGCATCTGTAAAGACTTAGCAAACATTTGCGAACGTAAATTGTACTTTAAATAGTCTATAATTTCTTGATCTGCAGCAATAAAGGCTCCTGTACTTGCTAAAGACTTAGCAAACGTTGCAAAGTATACATCTATATCATCTTGTACGCCTTGCTCTTCACCTGCTCCCGCTCCTGTTTTACCAAGTGTACCAAAGCCATGTGCATCATCAACAAATAGTCTGAAATTAAATTTTTGTTTAAGCGCTACTATTTCTTTTAAACGACCTTGCTCACCTCGCATTCCAAAAACACCTTCAGAGATCACTAAGATCCCTCCACCTGTTGTCTCTGCCATTTTAGTAGCACGTTCTAGATTTTTTTCTAAACTTTCAATATCATTATGCTTGTAAGTAAAACGTTTACCATGGTGTAATCTTACGCCATCAATAATACAAGCGTGTGCATCAACGTCATAAACAATAATATCATCTTTAGCAACCAAAGCATCTACAGTAGACACCATTCCTTGGTAACCAAAGTTTAATAAATATGCAGCTTCTTTATCTACAAACTCGGCTAATTCGTTTTGCAATTGTTCGTGCAAATCTGTATGACCAGACATCATACGAGCTCCCATTGGATAAGCAGAGCCATATTGTGCAGCAGCTTCTGCATCTACTTTACGTACTTCTGGGTGATTTGCCAATCCTAAATAATCATTTATACTCCAAGTAATTACATCTTTTCCTTGAAATTTCATGCGATTAGAAATTTCTCCTTCTAATTTCGGGAATACAAAATAACCTTCTGCTTGTGCTGCCCATTTACCTAATGGTCCTTTATCCTTGTATATTTTTTCAAATAAATCTTTCATTGTAAAACGATTATTTAGCTTTTTATTTTTGAAATAATTAGCTTGAGCTATTAAATTAAGTTAGAGAAGCAAAATTAGACAATTTTATTATACGTGCATAATTAATCTAGCATCTATTATCAACAAAAAAGTTAACCAAAATTTACATTAAGGCTAACTTTTTGTTTTAAAGTGTGTGTGTTTTACTTAATGTACTGAATACTTTGGGCTGCTTCTGCATTTTTGCTATCAAAAAAGCCTTGTTCATTCATCCATTTATCACTGTAAATTTTACTCATGTATCTTGAACCATGATCTGGAAAAATGACTACAACATTATCTGTTTCTTTAAACTCGCCACTTTCATTAAGTTGTTTTATGGCTTGCATTGCTGCTCCTGAAGTATAACCTACAAACAAACCTTCTGTTTGTGCTATTTCTCTGGCAGTATGTGCACTTTCCTCATCTGTAACTTTTATAAATTTATCTATTGTATCAAAATCTGTTGCAGTAGGAATTAAGTTTTTGCCTAAACCTTCTATTCTGTATGGATAAATTTCTTTGTCATCAAACTCTCTAGTCTCATGGTATTTTTTTAATACCGACCCAAAAGCATCAACTCCAATAATTTTAATATCTGGATTCTGTTCTTTTAGATATTTAGCAGTACCCGAAATTGTTCCTCCTGTACCACTACAAGCTACTAAATGTGTTATTTCACCTTCTGTTTGATTCCATATTTCTGGACCTGTAGAATAGTAATGTGCATCTATATTTAACTGATTAAAGTATTGGTTAATATAAACCGATCCTTTGATTTCGTCATGTAATTGCTTTGCAACTTGATAATAACTTCTTGGGTCATCTGCACTAACATTTGCTGGACAAACGTATACTTTTGCTCCCATATTTTTTAGCATGTCTATTTTATCTGAAGAGGATTTAGAACTTACAGCTAATATACAGTCATAACCTTTTATAACACTAACCATTGCAATACTAAATCCTGTGTTACCAGAAGTAGTTTCTATAATAGTGTCTCCAGGTTTGATTATACCTTGTTTTTCAGCTTGTTCAATTATATATAGAGCTATTCTATCTTTAGAAGAATGTCCTGGGTTAAAAGCCTCAACCTTTGCAAGGAAGTTTCCTTTAAATCCTGAAGTCATTTTTTTTAGTTTTATCATTGGTGTATGACCAATTAAGTCTAATACGCTATCAAAAACTTGTTTTTTGTATTCCATAAATGCTATTTAAAAGCTACTTATTTTATTGATATTAAAAATCAAACCTTGCAAAAATAAGCATTTTTTTTGATTATTTATTTATTCCTTCTAAATCGAACAAAAACGCATATTCTAAAGCCACTTCTTTTAATGCTTCAAATCGACCAGAAGCACCACCATGACCTGCATCCATATCGGTTTTTAATACTAACATATTACTATCTGTTTTTAGTTCTCTTAGTTTTGCGACCCATTTTGCAGGTTCCCAATATTGAACTTGAGAATCATGTAATCCTGAAGTTACTAATAAATTTGGATATGCTTTTGCTTCTAAATTATCATAGGGAGAATATGATTTCATATAGTCATAATATGTTTTATCATTTGGATTTCCCCATTCATCATACTCTCCAGTTGTTAAAGGAATTGAATCATCTAACATAGTAGTAACAACATCTACAAAAGGTACAGCAGCAATAATACCATTATACAATTCTGGATTTAAATTTATAATTACACCCATTAATAAACCACCTGCACTTCCACCCATTGCGTAAAGGTGATTTTTAGATGTGTAATTATTGTCTATTAAATATTTTGAGCAATCTATAAAGTCGGAAAAAGTATTTGTTTTAGATAACAGTTTACCATTTTCGTACCATGGTCTCCCTAAGTATTCACTACCTCTTACATGTGTTATAACATATATAAATCCTCTATCTAAAAGACTTAATCTAATAGTAGAAAAATAAGGGTCTATAGTAGATCCATAAGAGCCATAAGC
Source organism: Olleya sp. (assembly GCA_023300575.1). Classification (GTDB taxonomy): domain Bacteria; phylum Bacteroidota; class Bacteroidia; order Flavobacteriales; family Flavobacteriaceae; genus Olleya. Next base: position 20,138 of record JALZUT010000049.1, on the reverse strand, counting down.
ATATTGTAAAACTGGACTAGTACCATCTAATTTAGTATCTTTTTTATATACTATAGACATTGGTACTTTTACACCATCTCTTGCTGTTGCCCAAATACGCTTAGAGGTGTAATTATTTTTATCAAAGTTTTTATCTAATATTTCTTGCTCTTTTTTAACGTCCTTTTGCTTAGTTTTAAAATCATAATCTATGACAGAGCTTGGTGTGGTTAAAGCATTGTAACTATATCTTAATGTTTGACTATCAAAATCTGGATTGTTTCCTAATTGAGCTGTATACGTTTCATTTTCAAACTTTAAGTAATAGTCTTCTGTCCCATCCCAACTTATGATACGTAATTGATTTAGTCCGTTTTTTCTTTCGTTTACAACCAAATACGCTTTAAAAATCTCTATATCTTCTAGTAAAACATCTACTCTATGTGGTAAGACATCTTTCCAGTTGTCTGCACTAGTTTCTGTTTCGTTAGTTTTTTGAAGCTTAAAATTTGTTGCGTTGTCTTTATTAGTTGTTATGTAAAAACTATCATTATAATGTGATATAGAATATTCTAAATCTTGTGTGCGTTTTTGAAACACCCTAAACGCTCCATCTGGATTATCAGCTTCTAAAATTCTATATTCTGTAGTCATAGTACTTGCACTACCTATAACTAAAAACTTTTTAGATTTTGTTGTGTACACAAAAGTATTGAAGGTTTCGTCTACTTCATTAAAGACTAACACATCATCTTTGGTAGCTGAATTTAATTTGTGTTTATAAATTTTGTCAGAACGTAATGTAATTTCATCTTTTTTACTGTAAAATAAGGTTTTATTATCGCTTGCCCAAGTAGAACTTCCAGAAGTGTTTTCTATCTTGTCTTTATAAATTTCGCCAGTATGAAGGTTTTTAATATAAATAGTATATTGCCTTCTACTTACGGTATCTACAGAAAAAGCAGCCAAAGTATTATCTGCACTTATAGAAATACCACCTAATTTAAAGTAGCTATGTCCTTCTGCCATTTTGTTGCAATCAAATATAACTTCTTCTTTAGCTTCTAAACTTTCCTTTTTTCTACTATAGATAGGGTAATCTTTCCCTTCTTCATATTTGGTAATATACCAGTATCCATTTTGTTTATATGGTACACTTTGATCATCTTCTTTAATTCGCGATTTCATTTCTTTAAAAAGTGATTCCTGAAAGGGTTCCGTATGCTTTAAAACAGATTTGGTATAGCTATTTTCTGCATTTAAATAATCTAAAACGTCTTGATCTTCTCGTTGATTTAGCCAGTAGTAATTATCAACTCTTGTATCTTGGTGTATGGTTAATTCTTTTTTTACTTTTTTAGCAATTGGTGGCTTAGTCATGCTTTTTTGTTTTTATAAGACATTACAAAGGTAAAATTTATACTAGTCCTAAAGATAGTTTTTTGGTATTTATTCTTAATACTTTTGCAGATAATGAATTTAATAAATTTGCATACATAACTTTAAAATAAATTAAAATGTTTGGAGACCTAATGGGAAAACTTAAAGAAACCCAACAAAAAGTAGAAGCAACTAAAAAAAGATTAGACACTGTATTAGTTGATGAAAAAAGTAGTGATGATTTGCTAAGTGTAACTTTAACAGCTAATAGAGAAATAAAATCTATAGTAATAGATGATTCTCTTTTAGAAGATAAAGAGCAACTAGAGGATTATTTAATATTAACATTAAACAAAGCCATTAAAAAAGCGACTAATGTTAATGAAACAGAAATAGCAGCTGTAGCAAAAGATGGGATGCCAAATATTCCTGGAATGGATATGTTTAAATAATTAAACTTTATTAAAAACAAAAAAGGAAGCCAAATGGCTTCCTTTTTTTATATATGAAAAGTATTTTACTAAACTTAGTTAGCGTTGATTACTCTAAATTGAGTACGTCTGTTTGATAAGTGCTCTCTTTCTGTACAAGATACACCATCAGAACATCTGTTAGTTAATCTTGTTTCACCATATCCATTAGATACAATTCTTGAAGAATTGATTCCTTTAGAGATAAGGTAGTTAGTAACAGCCTGAGCTCTTCTTTCAGATAAAGATCTGTTAGATGTTTTAGAACCTCTAGAATCTGTATGTGATGCAATCTCTACAGATACACCATCAGCTAATACTGTTAATAATTTTGCATCAATTTCAGCTCTAGCAGCAGAAGTTAAACTTGCAGAACCTAAATCCCAGTTTATGTTAAGGTCGTTATATTCAACGATTTTACAATCAACTTCTTTCCAAGTAGTTAATCCTCCTTTTTTCTGTAATACTTCTTTAGTAACTGTCTTGTTTACTCCAGGAACTGCTACTTCTTCTACTCTAGCATCGCTAGCTAAAACTGTACGTTTTAAAGAAGTCGTTTTTTGAGGAACATCAATTGCTCTTGTTGTAGGAGGTGTAACCATTACTGTACGCTTCATAGTCTTACTTACAGCAGGAATATCTATAACTCTTGTAGTTTCAGGAGAAATGATAGTTTTTCTTACTGTTGTTGATTTAGCAGGAATGTCAATTGCTCTTGTTGTTGGAGGAGTTGCCATAACTGTACGCTTCATAGTCTTACTTACAGAAGGAATTTCAGAGACTCTTGTAGTAGCTGGCTCTACTACAACAGTACGTGTCATAGTTTTAGTAACAGCAGGAATTGCAATAACTCTTGTTGTTGGAGGCGTAACCATTACAGTTCTTTTAACGTCTTTAGTAACAGCAGGTACATCTACAACTCTTGTTGTTGGAGGTGTAACCATTACTCTTCTTGTTACTTCTTTAGTTACTGAAGGAATATCAATTACTCTAGTTGTAGCTGGAGCTACTAATACTGTTTTCTTAACTGTTTTAGATACAGAAGGAATTTCTATCGTTCTAGTTGTAGGAGGCGTAGTCATTACTGTAGTCTTAACTGTTTTAGTTACAGCAGGAATATCAATTACTCTAGTTGTAGCTGGAGTTTGCACTACTCTTCTTGTATAAGTACCCATACCACAATCTGCAGCGTTATTTCCTCCTTGATCACATCCAGGAGTAGTGATAACTTGTGCATCATTAGCTAATTCTGTTGTGTTAATTGTAATGTTTTGTGCTGGTATATTTTTGTAACACCAGTATCTACAATCGTTAGGATCACTTGACTGACAATCTGCAGCAGGTGTATCACTCATTCCCCATTTAGCTGTTGCAGGCTTAACTTCTATAGTTTGGTAACCAGAAGTAAATTTAGCAGGTACAACTTTTAATGTAGAACCGTATTCTTGTTTTTTGTAAGATAAAGTCTCTGTACCCCATTGTGCAGGGATAACTTCTAAACGTTGAGATGCTTCTTTAACAACAACTTCAACAGTTTCTGAACCATATTGTGCAGGAACAACTTCTAATCTAGAAGAAGCAGGTTGAACCACCATCTCTACATTTTCTGTAGCCCATTTTGCAGGAACAACTTCTAAACGTTGACCTCCAGAGTTTACTACTACTGTCTCTGTTCTTGTTTCGTATTGTGCAGGAACAGTTTGCAACTTAGTGTAAGCAGCTTGAACTACTATAGTTTCAGTTCTATTTTCGTATTGAGCAGGTACAACTTCTAAACGTTGACTAGCTTCTTGTACTACTATTTCAAAACTTTCTGATCCTAACTTAGCAGGAATGACAGATAAAGTTTGACCTCCTTCAGAAGATACTACGTCAAAATTCTCTGTAGAATATTGAGCAGGCACAACAGTTAACTCTTGGTAAGCTGGTTGCGTTACAATTTCTTCAGTTGTAGTGTCTGTAGACCCAGATACTTTCTCTAATCTTTGAGAAGCAGCTTGAGTTACAACATCAAAAGATTGTGTTTCAAACTGAGCAGGAACAACAGATAATTCTTGTCCTCCAGATTGGATAACAACTTCTTCATTTTCTGTTCTGTACTGTGCAGGTACAACTCTTAGTTTTTTGTATGCAGGTGCAACTTGAACAGTAATGTCTTGGTTTACCCAAACATCTGGTGTTACACAACGTACATAACATTTCCCAGGTTCAGGATTTGTTGGTAAATCTTGTGCAAATACTGCTGAACAGACTACAAAAGATAGGATTGTTAGTAATACTTTTTTCATTTCTTGTTAATTTAAATGGTTATTTATTAAACGTACATAGCCGAACCAAATAATGATCGTCTACTAATTTCATGCAAAAAAAAAACATATCAAACAAATACAAGCACTAATTCTTAAAATTGAGTTAACATTTCGACAAAGTGTAGTATATTTCCGATTAAGAATCATTGCTATGAGATTTATATTTAACATCTGTTAAACTATTTATTGAAATACTCATAGCTTTTTTAGAGTATTTAAAACTTTATCGTGTTGATTTTCAGAATAATCCAAATGAGTTACTAACCTTAATTTATTACTTCCCATTCCTATAATTTTAATTTTTTTATCAGAAAGTGACTTTAAAAACTGGTTTTCTGAATATTTTTTATTAAGCTCAAAGATTACAATATTAGTTTCCACTGGCTCAACTTTTTTAACAAAACTACCGTTATTTAATGCAAACTCTAATTCTTTAGCTTTTAAGTGATCCTCTTTCAATCGCTCTATATTATGATCTAAAGCGTAAAGTCCAGCTGCAGCTAAAAAACCGACTTGTCTCATTCCTCCTCCAAAAATCTTTCTTATTCGCATAGCGTTTTGCATAAGTGCTTTGTCACCAACTAAAACAGACCCTATTGGACATCCTAACCCCTTACTTAAGCAAACCGAGATAGTATCAAAAGCATCTCCATATTGTTTTGCTGTTTCATTTTTAGCAACTAAAGCATTCCATAATCGTGCACCATCTAAATGATATCCTAAACCATTATTTTTTGCAATTGTTTTAATTTTTAGGATTTCGTTAAAATCCCAACACGCTCCTCCTCCTTTATTAGTTGTGTTTTCTATTTCCACTAATTTGGTAAGCGGACTGTGATAAAAATCTGGAGGATTAATAGCTTCGTCTACTTGATCTGCTGTAAACATCCCTCTTTGTCCATCTATTAATTTACAGGACACACCACTATTAAATGACGCGCCTCCTCCTTCATAATTATAAATATGTGCGTATTTATCGCAAATGACTTGATCTCCTGGATTTGTATGCAGTTTTATAGCTGCTTGATTGGCCATACTTCCGCTAGGAAAAAACAAACCATGAGATTTACCAAACATATTTGCTATCTTGGTTTCTAATTCATTAACCGTTTCGTCTTCTTTATAAACATCATCACCAACTTTGGCTTGCATCATAGCCTCTAACATGTCTTTGTTAGGCTTGGTTACAGTATCACTTCTTAAATCAATTATCATAGTATAAAATTTTCAGTATAAAACTATAAAATAAGTTGGTAAATACCTTTCTTATTCTAGTAATAATTCTATTTTTGTTTTATTGACTATTATATGATATGATAACTACAGATAATATTAAAACACTTAATACACGCCTTAATTCCTTAAGGCAATATCTTTGACTTAGATGCTAAAAAAGTGGCGCTTCAAAATGAAGAAGAACTTACTTTTGATCCCGAATTTTGGAACGACTCAAAAGCTGCAGAGCTAGTAATGCGTTCTATTAGAGAAAAGAAAAAATGGATTGATGATTTTGAAAAATCTAGAAGTCTTGTTGAGGATTTAGAAGTTATTTATGAGTTTTACAAAGAAGACGAAGCTACTTTAACAGATGTTGAAAACCGTTTTGAAAAAGCAGAAACTTTAATTGAAGATTTAGAGTTTAAAAACATGTTGTCGGAAGAAGGTGATAGCTTAAGTGCTGTGCTTCAGATAACTGCTGGGGCTGGTGGTACAGAAAGTTGTGATTGGGCAAATATGCTAATGCGCATGTATTTGATGTATGCCGAAAAAAATGGTTTTAAAGTTAAGGAACTTAATTTACAAGGAGGCGATGTTGCAGGAATCAAAACCGTAACCTTAGAAATTGAAGGCGATTTTGCTTTTGGTTGGTTAAAGGGAGAAAACGGTGTACACAGACTTGTGCGTATTTCTCCTTTTGATAGTAATGCAAAACGACACACTAGTTTTGCTTCAGTTTACGTGTATCCTTTAGTTGATGATACTATCGAAATAGATATTAATCCTGCAGATATAGAGATTGTTACAGCAAGATCAAGTGGTGCTGGTGGACAAAATGTAAATAAAGTAGAAACCAAGGTGCAATTAACACATAAACCTAGTGGTATTCAAATATCATGTTCAGAAACTAGATCTCAACATGATAATAGATCTAGAGCTATGCAAATGCTAAAATCGCAACTCTATGAAATTGAATTGCAAAAGCAACTTGCTCAGCGTGATGATATAGAGGCTGGTAAAATGAAAATAGAATGGGGAAGTCAAATTCGTAATTACGTAATGCATCCTTACAAACTTGTAAAAGATGTAAGAAGTGGTCATGAAACTGGAAATGTTGATGCAGTAATGGATGGTTATATTCAGCCTTTTTTGAAAGCTTATTTAATGATGATGGGACAAAAACCAGTAGACAATCAAAACTTATAATAAATGATTAAAATATACCATAATCCAAGATGCAGTAAATCTAGAGAAGGTCTGAAAATCATAGAACAATCAGGACAAAAATTTGAAATCATTAAATATTTAGAAACACCTATTTCTGAAAAAGAATTAATTCAAATTCTTTCGTTTTTAAATATAAAACCACTAAATTTAGTAAGGAAAAATGAAGCAATCTGGAAAACAGATTTTAAAAATAAATACTTAACTGATAATGAGGTGATTGTAATTTTAATTAGTAATCCTAAACTAATTGAAAGACCAATTGTAATTAATAATAACAAAGCAATAATAGGACGACCTCCTGAGCTTATAAAAACAATACTATAACAATAAACTAATTAATAGCAAGTCCATATCCTCCCTTAAACTATGATAGTAATATATCACAACCCAGAATCGTTAGAATCTAACGCATGTCTAAAAATTTTAGAAACTTCTAAACATGATCATGAAGTCATCAAATATGAAGAAAAGCCTTTAGACAAGATTAAATTGACAAAAATCATCAAGCTTTTAAATATAAAACCAAAAGATTTGATAAGAAAAAACAGTAAAATCTGGAAAGATAATTTTCAAGTTTTAGAAGATGATGGTCATAAATTTAATGATGATAATCTAATTGAAATCATGATAGAATATCAAGAAATTATAGAAAGACCAATAGTCATTAATGGCGAAAAAGCAGTTATAGGTATTCCTGCAACACGTGTTTTTGATATCATTACGCAAAAAAACATTTAAATCTAGTACTCATTTTTATTTAACATAGCTTTAACCATTAACAGTTAAACCTATGGGTATTTTTGTGGTCTTATTTCTTAAAAAAAGACATGAAAAAACAATTACTTACTACATTACTCTTTTGTTTAATTACTGTATTAGTTTTTGCTCAAAAACAAGTCACTATATCTGGAAAAATACTGGAAAAAGAAACCAACCAGCCTTTAGAATATGCAACTATAGTCTTTAAAGACACAAAAGACCCTTCTAAAATAACTGGAGGTATTACAGACCTTAACGGAAACTACAAAATTGAAGTAGACAATGGATCATACACTATTAGTTATGAGTTTATTGGTTTTGAAACACAAATAATTGAAAATAAATTAATTGCCAAAAACGAGAATTTAGGTTCAACTCTTTTAAGTATTGATGCACAAGCATTAGACGAAGTAGAAATTGTTGCAGAAAAAACAACTGTAGAAATACGACTAGATAAAAAAATATATAATGTAGGTAAAGATTTAACTGTTCGTGGTGGAACAGTAAGTGATGTTTTAGATAATGTTCCATCCGTTTCTGTAGATGTAGAAGGTAATGTTGCTTTACGTGGAAATGATAACGTTAGAATTTTAATAAACGGTAAACCATCTGGACTAGTTGGTTTAAACTCGACAGACGCTTTACGACAACTTCCTGCAGAATCTATAGAAAAAATCGAAGTTATCACTTCTCCATCTGCACGTTATGAGTCAGAAGGTACAGCAGGTATATTAAACATTATCTTAAAGCGTAGTAAACTTCAAGGGTTAAATGGTGCTATAACAACTAATCTAGGATACAACCCTTCAGCAGGCATTAACGGAAATATCAATTACAGAACAGGTGACGTTAATATATTTAGTACATCCGGTTACAGTTATAGAGAGTCTCCTGGTAACTCAAACTCGTCAACACAATTTGTATCAACTGGTAATTTTTTAGATGAAAGTAATGATTTTGATCGTATTAGAAAGGGTTTGACTTCTAATTTTGGTGTAGAATGGTATGTAAACGATTCTGCTTCATTAACAACTTCATTTTTATATAGAGATAGTAATAACGAAAGTAACACTAAAAATCTATTAGAACAATTTGATTCTAATCGAAATTTATTGTCCTCGACAGTACGTTTAGATCCAGAGTTTGAAGATGATAAGACTATACAATATGCTTTAAATTTTCAGAAAAATTTTAGTGATAGTGGTCACGTACTTACGTTTGATTTTCAATATGAAGACAGCTCAGAAAACGAAAACTCTTTAGTAGAGGTTGATGACATCGTTTCAGAACGTGTAGCGACTTTAGAAGACCAAAGACAAATTTTATTACAAACAGATTATGTTTTACCTATTGGAGAGAATAGTCAATTTGAAGTTGGATATCGCGGAAATTACAATACAACTTCTACAGATTTTTCAGTAGAATTTTTAGACACAAATACTAATACATTTCAATTAAGTACCGATTTATCCAACGTACTTAACTTTAGAGAGTATTTAACTGCTGTTTATAGCCAGTATGGCAGTAAGTTTGGTAAGTTTTCATACTTACTAGGTTTACGACTAGAAAACACACAATTAACCATAGATCAACCCACAACAGGTGATTTTAATAAGCGTAACTTTACAGGCCTATTTCCAACAGTTAATTTAAATTATGAGTTTAGCGAAAGAGAAAATCTAACCTTAGGTTTTGCAAGACGCTTACGTAGAGCAAGAGGACGTTTTCTAAATCCTTTCCCTTCTAGATCAAGTGTTACTAATTTTTTTCAAGGAAACCCTAATTTAAATCCTAGTTATTCTGGACAGTTTGATTTAGGTTATTTAAAACGATTTGGTAAGTTTACATTTAACTCTTCTATTTATTATGCACATGCAACAGATGTTTTTAGTTTTGTAAGTTTTGATACAGGACAGACTGCAATTGTTGGTGGAGAAGAATTACCAATCATACAACGTACTCCAATTAATCTAGCTACAGAAGATAGATATGGTTTTGAATTTACTTTAACTTATAATCCATATAAAAAATGGAGAGTAAATGGTAATTTTAACTTTTTTCAAAACGAAATTAATGGTACTACACCAAATGGTTTATCTCTAGATAACACTAATAACAGTTGGTTTGCACGTATCAATAATAAATATACATTACCTGGCGAAATAGATTGGCAAACTAGTCTTAATTACAGGGGTCCAAATGCAAATGCTCAAACCGTAAATCAAGGTATTTTTACAACTACTTTAGCCTTTAGTAAAGACTTATTTAAAGAAAGAGCGTCTTTATCTTTTAATGTAAATGATTTATTTAACAGTCGTAAACGTATGCAAACTAACACTACTCCAACGTTTTTTGCAGAAAGCGAGTTTCAATGGAGAGAGCGTAGTTTTAACCTAGCTTTTACTTACAGATTTAATCAGAAAAAGAAACGTGTACAAAGAGGTGATTATGGTGGTAATGACGATTTTGAAGGGTAAATTATAATTAACAGTAATCAGTCTTCAATAGGCAAGTGATTACTCTTGTTAAAAAGTATTTGTAAAAAAAAGGGAAACTCATAGAGTTTCCCTTTTTAGATTTAAAACTTAACCAAGTTAGTCGATGTCAAGTTTTGCTTAGTCGATTATCTTTATAGAAAAAGCATTATTTCTTAGCTTTTTTCTCTTCTTTAATTTCGTTTAAACGCTCAATTAAACTTCCACCAATCCAATAAGGTATTACAAAAGTTAATAAAAAAATCATTAACCAAAACCCTATGGTTAAGATAGTTAAAAATGCTAAAAAGCCTAAATATTGGTCAAATTCGAACATAATGCGTTTTGTTTGGTGTTTTATATTACTGCAAAGATAAAGCAAACTTGTTTTTTATACAATACAATCCTTAAAATTATTAACAGACTTATTAATAAAGATCGTTTTTGGTTGCTTAGCTTGACGTGTTTGTGTTAGGATAGAAGCATTATTAAGTTTTACACATTAATAGTAAACTATGCTTTATTAATTAGTTTCTTTTTATAAAATTTTGTCGCAATAACAATAAGTACGGTTCCAATAACTGTTGGCATAAGGAAATTAAGTGTATTATCTCCAAATATATCCTGAATTAAAGTAAATGCTGTAACTGAAGCAATAAAAGAAATACACATTATAGTAAAATGTTCAAAATACCAGTCTAATTTCACGTAAAGATCTTTTTTTAGAGGTTTACTGAATATGTACTTTGCGATATCTTGAATTGTAGTAAAAAGGAAAACCCACCAAAAACAGCAAATATAATAGCAACGTTAGTTGTGTCTATTATTTATTAACCTAGTAATTAGGTAACTTATGCATAGCACAAGATCTATTAATTTCTAACTAATTTAATTAAAAGATGTGATTAGCGAAAGGTTTGATGGAGTATAGAAATGTTATCTCCTGTATGCGTATTTGATTTAAGTAGCGTTTCTATTTGAGGAAGAGTATAATCTTCTCTCGAATATACGACCACAAAACCTTCATCACCTGCTTTTAAAAAGTTCTTTTTCCCGAAGTCGGTATAATTAGTAGCTCCAATACCAATTACAGCGTGATCAGGATAATCCGATAGTTCTATAAGATCTTTTATGCATTCTAAAGGTCCTTCGTCTGGTTGCGTATTCATTTTTAAAACCATCCAATTTAAAAGTTCTTCATAGATATAGCTGTAATCGCAAATATCACTGTTCAGACCATATGGATGTAAAACACCATCTCTACGCATATAGGCAACGATACTATAATTGCCCAATATACCATCTGCTGAAAATTTATCAATTTTAAGCATGGTATCGCTTATCCCCTTAGAATTAGGTCCCCAATTCTTTTTCTCACTTAATTTATCCACATCAAGTTTTCTTATAGAACAATCATTAAAAGCACCAAAGGAAATAGGTGTAAGAGACTTTACTAATTTATTTTCATATTGTATACTGCATATAATTGCAAGCTCTGGTTCAATTTGCAAGTTTTCACCTTTTGTGGGTATAGAAATTGTACTTGAAGAGTATGGAAATACTTGAGTACATTTACCTGTTTTTGCTGGAATATAAAATGGAAACATTCCTTTTGGCGCATCCTTTTCTCCAAATTTTTCTTTTGAGAACCCTACAGCTTCTCCAGCCTGATCTAGGTGACCAGCAATATTGCCCGCAACACCTAAACCTATCATTTTCTTGTAATTCATAATATTGTTTTAACTCAACTATTTGATACCGTAAATATAAGGCTAGTTTTTAATTCGCTTTATCGAATATTAAGCTAAGTTAGTTTTTAAAATTTATAAAGCCAATAAAAAACTAACAATGAAAATAGATTTTTGTCAACATTACTTATTAATCGTTATTTTATTGAATATAAAAAGTTAAGATAACTTCAACACTAAAACCTTATAATTTTGTAATTTTGTATTCTTAAAATTAATCAATTTTTCAGATGGAATATAGAATAGAAAAAGACACAATGGGCGAAGTTAAGGTGCCTGCAGATAAACTTTGGGGAGCACAAACAGAGCGTTCTCGTAATAACTTTAAAATTGGTGCACCAGCATCAATGCCACTTGAAGTGGTTTATGGTTTTGCTTATCTTAAAAAAGCTGCAGCCTATACTAATTGCGAACTTGGTGCTTTACCAATTGAAAAACGTGACTTAATTGCTAGTGTTTGTGATGAGATTTTAACTGGACAACACGATGCGCAATTTCCGTTAGTAATATGGCAAACAGGTTCTGGTACACAATCTAATATGAATGTAAATGAAGTCATAGCAAACAGAGCACACCAATTAGCAGGAAAAACTATAGGAGAAGGCGAAAAAACCATCCAACCAAACGATGATGTAAACAAATCGCAATCGTCAAACGACACCTTTCCTACTGGTATGCACATTGCTGCTTATATTAAAATTGTAAAGACCACAATTCCTGGTGTTACACAATTACGTGACACTCTTAAAAAGAAATCTGAAACCTTTAAAGAGGTCGTTAAAATTGGACGTACACATTTAATGGATGCGACACCTTTAACTTTAGGACAAGAGTTTTCTGGGTATGTATCGCAATTAGATCATGGCCTTAAAGCATTACAAAACACATTAGACCATTTAAGTGAAATGGCTTTAGGTGGTACAGCTGTAGGAACTGGTTTAAACACACCAAAAGGCTATTCTAAACGTGTTGCAGAATATATAGCAGAATTTACTGGGCAACCATTTATAACTGCGCACAATAAGTTTGAAGCTTTAGCAGCACATGATGCCATTGTAGAATCGCATGGTGCTTTAAAACAATTAGCTGTGTCTTTAAACAAGATAGCAAATGATATACGTATGATGGCATCTGGACCACGAAGTGGTATTGGAGAAATTATTATTCCAGCAAATGAGCCAGGAAGTTCTATTATGCCAGGAAAAGTAAATCCTACACAATGTGAAGCTTTAACAATGGTTTGTGCCCAAGTTATGGGTAATGATGTTGCAATAAGCGTTGGTGGTACTCAAGGTCATTACGAGCTTAACGTTTTTAAACCAATGATGGCTGCAAATATCTTACAATCTGCTCAGTTAATTGGTGACGCATGTGTTAGTTTTGATGTTAATTGTGTTGCTGGTATAGAGCCAAATCACGAAGTTATTAAACAATTATTAAATAATTCTTTAATGCTAGTAACTGCATTAAATACCAAAATCGGCTATTACAAAGCTGCAGAAATAGCAAATACTGCACATAAAAACGGAACCACATTAAGAGTTGAAGCTGTTAATTTAGGTTATGTTACAGCTGAAGAATATGACGAGTGGGTAAAACCAGAAGATATGGTTGGAGGTCTTAAATAAGTAAACTTATGATTAATGTTGTTTAATAAAAGAAAAAAAAATGTATTTTGCATAGGCTTTAATAAAACAGGCACAACTAGTTTGACTACTTTATTAAATAAAGTAGGATACAAAGTAGGACCGCAATTGCAAGGAGAACTGTTAATTAAAGATTACGCAATCAATAATTTTAAACCAATAATTAAATTTGTTAAAAAAAGTAAATGCAATGCTTTTCAAGACATACCTTTTAGTTTACCTGATACATATAAGTATTTAAGCAAGAATTTTCCTGAAAGTAAATTTATTTTAACTGTAAGAGATTCAGAAGATGTTTGGTACAATTCTCTAACTAGGTTTCATTCGTCAATGTTTGGGCTAGAAAACAGATTACCTACCGAAGATGACTTACTAAATTCAGAACATGTCTATAAAGGTTGGATGTGGGATGTTTATAAATACCTTTTTGGAACTCCAAAAGATGATCTTTATAATAAAGATATTTTATGTGAAAAATATTTAAACCATAACCAACAAGTTATTGATTTTTTTAAAAATAAACCAAATAAATTATTGATTGTAAATTTAAATGAAAAGAACGTGGTTAGTAAAATTTGTTCGTTTTTAAATATTAAAAATGAAGTTACAGAAATGCCATGGGACAACAAATCATAATTTTAACAGATTGAAAATCAAATGAAAACAATTATATATGGTATAGGTAAGTTAGCTGAATATGTAGACTACGTTATTACTCATGATTCAGAAAATGAAGTAGTAGCTTTTTGTATTGACAAAAAAGTGTTTCCAGATTTATCTCATACTCTTTTCGAAAAACCTCTGATTGATATTTCGGAAATACAATCAATCTACCCTCCAGCTTCTCATAATATTTTTATTGCTATAGGCGATAATACATTAAGAGAAAACTTTTACAAAATATTTAGTAACTTTAATTATACCTTTATTAATTATGTGTCTTCTAAATCTTTTTACTGGGATAATTTAAAATTAGGTAAAAATATTTTTGTCGGAGAAGGGTCAATAATACAGCCATTTGTAGAAATTGATGACAATACTATTTTATTTGGCGCAAAAATTGGGCATCACTCCAAAATTGGAAAAAACTGTGTGCTTAGTGGTACTTTTATGGGTGGAAATGTAACCATATCAGATAATTCGTTTTTGGGATTAAACTCTGTTATAAAACAAAATATAACTATTGGCAAAAAGAATATTATAGGTATGGGTAGTGTTATAGAAAAAAACACATCAGATTTTGAAATACATCATAACGGAAAATCTACAAAGAAAAGAAACATTGATTCTATTAGTTTTGATAAACACTATTTAAAATAATTTATACTATAAATCAATAAAAAACCGATAAGAATAAATCTTATCGGTTTTTTGGTACTAGTTAGTTATTAATTATTTTAGAAAAAATTAATATACAATACTAACATTAATATTCAACTTACACATTAACATATGTTAATAACGTTAAAGTTTACCTCTAATTCTACTAAGTTGAACTGGAGTAATACTTAAATAAGCAGCAATTTGATATTGAGGTATTAAGTTATCAATATTTGGTATTTGACTTCTAAGCATCAAATAACGTTGTTTAGCATTCATAGTTAAAAGCTCAACATGCTTGTAGCTACTTTTACTTAGTAAATATTCTAAAAATTTAGCATGAAAAGTTAAAATTTCAGTATTAGTCTCGTACATTTTTTTGTACTTATAATAATCAATTTCATAAAGTTCACAGTCAGTTAACGTTTCATAAATACTATCCGATTTTGTTTGACTAATTAGTGCTGTATATGAAGCAAAAATGATGGTAGGTACAAAAATAGTTTCTGTTACTTCTTTACCGCTTTCTAAAATAACGTAAGATCTTAATACTCCTTTATTAAGCACATATATCTTATTTGGAATATCTCCCAAATCATCTAACTTTATGTTAGATTTTACCAATTTAAAATTTGCAATTTGGAATAAAGCTTTTAAATTGTCTTCTGAAAGCTTATGAAATGACGTTATAAACGATTTTATCTCGTCATAATACTCGGGTTTATCAATTATCATTTATTTAATTATTTACACACAGTCTAAATGTATCATAATAATTCATGTACAAGCTAATTTTTCGATATAGCGTGCTTAATACTCTTTTAAAAGATTAAAATACAATTTTGCTCGATAGACAGTATTTTATCTATATTTGACTTAGAAAAACTAATGTGTATGTCCATTTTAATTACTAACATAAAAGAGCTGTTACAAATTAGAGATGCTAGTGTCTTAAAAATTTCTGGTAAAGAAATGAACACGCTTCCATCACTAAAAAATGCGTATGTTTTAATAGATCACGATACTATAATTGATTTTGGAAGTATGGAAGATCTTAAAACTACTGACGCAGATCAAACTATTGATGCTACTGGAAAGCTAGTACTACCATCTTGGTGCGACTCGCACACACATATTGTCTATGCTGGAGACCGTTCTCAAGAGTTTGTAGATAGAATAAATGGATTGAGTTATGAAGAAATTGCTACTCGTGGTGGTGGCATTTTAAACAGCGCAAAAACACTTCAAAACACAAGTGAAGAAGAATTGTTTAAACAATCTACAGCACGTGTAAAAAACGTCATGAAGCTTGGTACAGGAGCAATAGAAATTAAATCTGGATATGGTTTAACGCCAGAAGCTGAGTTAAAAATGCTTCGTGTAATCAAGCGGATTAGGCAAGAGTTTCCTGTAAAAATTAGAGCTACTTTTTTAGGTGCCCATGCACTTCCTTTACTATATAAAAATAATAAGCAAGGCTATTTAGATTTGATAATAAACACAATGCTTCCGCAGATTGCTAAAGAAAACTTAGCCAATTATATCGATATTTTTTGCGAGAAAGGCTATTTTGATTTAGATGATGTCGAGCAAATTCTAACTGCTGGAAAACAGTATAATTTAATTCCAAAAATACACGTCAATCAATTTAATGCTTTTGGTGGTGTGGCTTTAGCTGTAAAACACGAGGCATTAAGTGTTGACCATTTAGAACAATTAAATATTGAAGACATCAAGGCCTTAAAAGGCAGTAACACAATACCAGTAGCTTTACCATCTTGCTCTTATTTTTTAAGCATACCCTATACACCAGGACGACAGCTTATAGATGCTGGACTACCTCTTGCATTGGCAACAGATTACAACCCTGGTTCTACACCTTCTGGAAATATGAATTTTGTGGTGAGTACTGCTTGTATAAAAATGAAATTAACACCAGAAGAAGCTATTAATGCAGCTACTTTAAATGGAGCTTATGCTATGGGAATTGCAACTGAATATGGAAGTGTAACTAAAGGAAAAAAAGCTAATCTTATTATTACTAAAGAAGTCCCAAATTACAATTATTTACCTTATGCTTTTGGAGATAACCATATTAATACTGTTATTATAAATGGCGAAATCATTTAATTTTAAACTAAACGCTACTACTCTACTTTCTAAACAATGTTTGGATTTAAATTTGGGTGATTTTGAGTCTGTCTTAAAGCATATCCTGCATTTACCATATGGTAGAAATACTGACAGAAGCAATTACAATTTAGTTTTAAAAGAACAAAAAGGAACTTGCTCTACAAAACATGCTTTTTTAAAGCAATTAGCTATAGAAAACAAGCAAGAGCCTATAAAACTAATACTCTGTATTTATAAGATGAATGGTTTAAACACCAACGGAATTTCTTCAGTATTAAAAAAATACGATTTAAAATATATTCCGGAAGCACATACGTATCTTAAAATTGAAAACAGAGTAATTGATGTGACTAGAAACACAGTTTCTGAACATACTTTTGAAGAGGCTATGCTTTTAGAAGAACAAATTTCGCCTTCACAAATAGCAGATTATAAAGTGTTAACCCATCAAAACTATCTTAAAAATTGGATAGTTTCAAAAAAAATAAAGTACAATCTTGAGGATATTTGGAAAATTAGAGAAGCTTGTATCACAGCTTTAAATCAATGACTTTTAGATTAAAAAAAACTAAAAGCAACTAAATTTCAGGTTCTTTAAAGTTCTTTCAGTGGTGTAATTAACTAATGTTAGTCCAGACTCTTATTTTAGGGTAAAATCAGAACTTGAAACCAATTCGTTTGCATTAAAAACAAAAACTTGGTAACGTCCTTTTTCAAATTTATCATCAGTCGCATTTGCTACAAACTCGCAGATATCTAAATTTCCGTTTTCGTAATTAAACTTGCTAATTACACTATAATTAAGCGTTTGCTCACCAAATCTAACTTGCTTGTTTGCTCCTAAAATATTGTTTTTAGGATCTAAAACTTGTATATATAACGCTTTGTCTCCAGCTTGTACTAATTTGTTTTTAGCAACTGTGTAACACACTCTAATTTTATCGATACGCCTTGCACGCTCTGTAGGTATTAGCTTTCCATTACTACGTTCAATAACGCCATAACCTTTCAAACCTGCTGTAGTTAAAACTGCTGCACTTTCTACAATTTCTGCTAACGCTGTGTTTTGTACTAAAAGCGAATCGTTAAATAGTCTACTTTCTTCATATCTCACATTAGTACTATCTAAATTAGTTGCTAACTGCATGTTTTCAACTTTAAGTTTGTCATTTTCTGTTAATAAAACATCCATTTCATCTTGTAACGCTAAGTATTTCTTTTTGTACTTCCACAAACTTTTAACGTTAGTATCAGATGTTTTTAAAGAATCAATTAAGCCTTGAATACGCGCTTTAGCATCAACTAAATTTTGATTGGTAACTGTACTTTCGCTTAAAGCAACTTCATACTTAGCCATCATAGTGTCTAAATCATTCATGACTGCAGATTTCTCTTCAGTTAATTGCTTCTCGTTAGACACTTTCTCTTTATATAAAGACGACGTATAAATACCAGTAATTAGAAAAAGTGCTAATGCTATACCTAATGCGACTTTTAACCCTGTATTTGCTGTGTTATTTGCCATAATAAATCTGTTTTTTAATTGTGAAATGTTAATTCTATATTCTGATTAAAACTTTATAAATAAAAACGTAATTTTAATTTTTCAAAACTATAAAAAGTAAATGGATAAATTAGTATTATTTGATAACTCAAAACTTAAAGATATACTTAATACGCGTTATGATGAAACTAAGTTTGGCGAACATGTTAAGTTATTAACCAGCGTTTCGAATATATACGAGACACTTAAATCTTTAGACGTCGACTATGTTGTTTTTGGTATTCCAGAAGATGTTGGTGTTTTTGCAAACTACGGAAAAACAGGGACTTCGACCACTTGGGAAGCCACAATTAAAATTTTATTAAATACACAAAACAACACTTTTAATACCGCCGAAAAAGTACTAATTCTTGGTCATTTAGATTTTACTCAAGAGCTACAAAGTGTCTCTAAACTAAAACAAGGCAACTCAAAACATATAGAAAAATCTAGAAAACTAGTAACACAAATAGACAAACATGTTACAGATTTAGTCACTATTATTGTAAGTGCTGGCAAAACACCTATTGCAATTGGTGGTGGACACAATAACGCTTATGGTATGATTAAAGGCACAAGTTTGGCGTTTAAAAAACCTATAAACACTATTAATTTTGATGCGCATACCGATTTTAGAGCATTAGAGGGCAGACATAGTGGTAATGGTTTTAGTTATGCTTATGCGGAAGGTTTTTTAAAACAGTATTTTGTTTTTGGTTTACATGAAAATTACACCTCTACTTCTATCTTTAAACAATTTAAAGATAATAAAAATTTAGATTATAATACATATGAAGCTATAGCTGTAAGACAAGATCAAGCTTTTAAAGCAGCACTAAAAACTGCACAAAAGCACATAGAAAAAGCTAATTTTGGAATAGAAATAGATTGCGACGCTATTATAAATGTGCCTAGTAGTGCACAAACGCCAAGCGGATTCTCCACAGAACGAACAAGACAGTTTTTAAATTATTTTGCGAAACAAAAAAACGTAAGCTATTTACATATTTGTGAAGCAGCAGCAAAACCAAAAAAAACCAATCAAGTTGGTAAACTAATAAGTTATTTAATCACAGATTTTATAAAATCTAATTCTAAAAATGATGACTAAAATTAAACTAGAATATCTTAGACTTATAATAACTTTTTTGTTCTTTATATGCTTAGTAAGTTTTTTATTTATGCATGTAAATCAAGTCAATCCTATTTTAATTGAAAAAGTGGCTAAAGGTTTCATTATTACAGCAATTGTTTTAAATATTGTAATTCCTGTTTGGTTGGTCATAGATTTGATTCGTAAAAAAGTAGCAGATAAATCACTTTTTAATCTTACTTTTTTTATTTCTATTATAGCTATTGGACTTTTATTTTTTACTATGACTTTTTTATAATTTATGATGAACTCAGTAGCTATCATTTCTTTTAAAACAGAATACGATCAAGATTTTTACACATTAAATAAAGAATGGCTATAGACCTCTTTTTATATTGAACCTTTTGATGAAGAAGCCTTAAGCAAACCCGATGAGTATATTGTAAATAAAGGTGGTTTTGTATTTTTTTACAAAATTAAATGACAGTATAGTTGGCACGTATGCTTTGATGCCATTAAACAATGAGCCAAGTTTTGAACTAACAAAAATGCCTGTTTTACCAAATTTAAGAGGTCAAAAAATTGAACAACACCTATTAGTCCATTGTATACAATATGCAAAAACTAATACATTTGACAGACTTCTTCTCTACTCTGATACTAAATTATAATTTGCTATTTATTTGTATAAAAGTATGGCTTTAAAGAGATTATTTTAGAAGCAAATTCGCCATACAAAAGAGGCAGATATTAAAATGGAGTTTAATATACATCATAGTGACTAATAATAATCTATAAATACAAAAAAATCACTAAAGTTAACTTTAGTGATTTTTTTG
>JALZUT010000048.1 GCA_023300575.1 Olleya sp. | reverse complement strand
GGAGAGCGCATCTAAGTTTGACGCCAGGTTGAGCTTATTTAGAATATTTGTTCTATGTTTTTGTACAGTTCGCAATGAGATAAGTAGAGACTCAGAAATATCTTTAGAGGTATTGCCTTGAGCAATGAGTCTTAACTATGGTTCTTTCGGAAGGCGATAGACGTTTTATTTTTTCTAATTCTGGTGTAATTTCACTTTCTAAAACATCATTAAATGTAGAGCTAAAATAAGTATCATATATTAAAGTTTCTATACATTTTTGTATTTTATTAAAAGGTTTGTCTTTTAATAAATAACCTGATATGTTAAGTTTTTTTGCTTTGTATTTACATTTTTTAATGACTTAAAAACCTGAAAGTAGAGGCATTTCTATATCAAGAATAGCAATATCTGGATTTAGTTTGGTAATGAGATCTGATGCTATAGCTCCATTTATAGCTGTAGCAATAACTTTATAGTGGTTAGACTTAAGTTCTTCAGTTAATCCTTTAAGCAACATTGGATGATCGTCTGCTACTATAATTGTTTTATTTTAGGCATTTTTAATTGGTATTATAGCTGTTATTGTAGTTCCTGTATTTGGTTTACTATCTATAGTTAGTTCACCTTTTAAGATACGAATTCGTTCATAAATGGTTTTTAAGCTTAAACTGTTATTTTTCTTTGCAGTAATTACATCAAAACCATTTCCGTTATCTTTTATTGTAATAATTATAGTGTTTTGGTTTTTTAAAGCGCTTACAGATAGCACTTTTGCGTTAGCGTGTTTTATAATGTTATTTATACATTCTTGTATAAAACGGTAACAATTTAAGGTTTGATTTTCGTTAAAATAGTTATCAATTTTATCAATATCTCCAGAGACAAACATATTAGTTTGCTCATCTACTTCTAAAATAAGTTGCTCAATACTTTCGCTTACTACTAGATAGTTTATATAATCTAATGGTTTAATATCTCTAAACTCATAAGTTGGCATAAAATTTTTAATTACTTTGTTTGTAAATTTTAGATAATGTAGCGCTCCATTGGTAGCAACCCAAGCTTCTTTATTTAAATTTTTAGAGCAAATTTTAATACCATTAGTGGCTTTAATTTCTAATTGGTAGTTTTGTTTTATAAGTTAATTTTGTAGAGAGCTAATAGTAAGTAAATTATTTTTAGAAGAAAACATTAGCATATTTCCTAAAGCGTCGTTGTAAGTATTTAAATGAGCATTTTCTAAACTATTTTTCTTTATAATTTCTATGCTTTTTTTATCATTATTTATTTTATAAAGATTTGGGTTTCTATGAAGAAATAACAAGTATCAACTATATAAAAGGCTTCGTCTATTACAATACGTTTTTGTTCTGTAGGTGTGATAGCTTCAACTTTATCTATAATATTTATTAATATACCATCCCATTTAAAAACTTTAATATCGAAGTTGTCATCAGAAATAAGAACAAAGTCTTTAAAAGGAAAAATAAGATTTGAACTTTCTATTAAAAAATTAATTTTAGAACTTGTAAAGTTGAAAAGTTCAGTAGATGATAAATCTAAATCTAATTTCATCAAAGAAACTGTTACTCCTTTTTGCACTAAAGGGTAGACTTCATTGTTGTAATTAAAAACCTTTGAAAGACCATCTAAAGAGGTGTTAAAGCCTTTAAAATTAGTAAGTTTAAAATGGATGTATAAGGATTAAAAAGAAGTAACTTATAGCCTTCATTTAATCTGGCAAGTATATAAAACTGACCATCTTTTCTTTTATAAATTTGTTCTAATACACTAACAGAGCTTTCAAAAACATGAAAATCTATATTATGAAATGTATTACCATTAAAACGCATAAACACTAATTTTATATCGCGTACAATTATAGAACGGTTGTCTAAATTGCTACCACCTATCCATAAGAGAACATCATTGTCATAATAAAGAGCGTTTATGTTATCTATAGCTTCGCCATCTTGTTTGGTATACGTTTTTTGATACAACTTATTGGATTGTGCATACGATACTAAAGAAAAAAATAAAATTAAGTAGAGGGTACTTTTATTCATATAGAATAATAGTGAATTAATTTTTTTTGATAATAGCACTGTTAATATATTCAAAAAAAAACCAACTAGCCATTGCATTATAATTGTTCATAATTATTAATAAAACCAATGGTTAAAAACCTATACAATTCTTATTTTTACAGTCTAAATAAAAGCAATATTGGATAAATATTTAAGTCAGTTAAACGAAGCACAATACGAACCTACTGTTCAAAAAGAAGGACCTATGATTATTATTGCAGGAGCAGGTTCTGGTAAAACTCGTGTTTTAACCTATCGTATTGCTTATTTAATGAGTCAAGGTATTGATGCTTTTAACATTCTAGCGTTGACCTTTACTAATAAGGCTGCTAAAGAAATGAAAGGTAGAATTGCTGACATAGTTGGTAATGGTGAAGCTAAAAACTTATGGATGGGAACCTTTCATTCTGTATTTGCTAAAATTTTACGTTTTGAAGGCCATCATTTAGGCTTTCCTAGTAATTTTACTATTTATGATACTCAAGATTCACAAAAACTTTTGGGATCTATTATTAAAGAAATGGGTTTAGAGAAGGATGTCTATAAAACCAAACAGGTTTACAGTAGGATTTCGTCTTATAAAAATAGTTTAATTACTGTTAAAGCCTACTTTAATAATCCAGATTTAATCGAAGCAGATGCCATGACTAGACGTCCAAAAATGGGCGAAATCTATCAAGCTTACGTAGACCGTTGTTTTAAAGCAGGCGCAATGGATTTTGACGATTTGCTATTACGTACAAACGAATTACTTACACGTTTTCCGTCTGTTTTAGCACAATACCAAGACAAGTTTAGATACATTTTGGTAGACGAGTATCAAGATACAAACCACAGTCAATATCTAATTGTACGTGCATTAGCAGACCGTTTTCAAAATATTTGTGTGGTAGGAGATGATGCGCAAAGTATTTATGCGTTTAGAGGTGCTAACATCAATAATATTTTAAATTTTCAAAAAGATTATGATGATGTTAAAATGTACAGACTAGAGCAAAATTACAGATCTACAAAAAATATAGTAGGTGCTGCAAACTCTGTAATAGAACATAATCAAACTAAACTTGAAAAAGTAGTTTGGACTGCAAATGAAGAAGGACCAAAGGTAAAAGTGCATCGCTCGCTTACAGATGGTGACGAAGGACGTTATGTCGCAAGTACCATTTGGGAAACTAAAATGAACGACCATCTTCCAAATAGTGACTTTGCCATTTTATATCGTACCAATGCGCAGTCTCGTGCAATGGAGGATGCGCTTCGTAAACGTGATATACCATATCGTATTTATGGTGGATTATCCTTTTACCAACGTAAAGAAATTAAAGACGTTACAGCCTATTTACGTTTGGTGTTAAACACAGCTGATGAAGAGGCTTTAAAACGTGTTATAAATTATCCAGCAAGAGGAATAGGTCAAACGACTATAGACAGATTAGTAGTTGCAGCAAATGGCTATAACAAAACTATTTTTCAAGTATTAAAAGAAATTGACACACTTGAGATTAATATAAATGGTGGAACAAAAAATAAACTTCGTAATTTTGTAACTTTAATAGAGAGCTATCAGGTGATGAATCAAACCGCTAATGCATTTGATTTGTCAGAGCATATTACTAAAACTAGTGGATTAATTAGAGAAGTTAATAAAGACGGAACACCAGAAGGTGTAACCCGATTAGAAAATGTTGAAGAACTTTTAAATGGTATCAAAGATTTTGTTGAAGGTCAGTTAGAAATAGTAGATTCTAAAGATGATTTAGCCGAGTTTTTAGAAGATATAGCTTTAGCAACAGATTTAGATGGCGATAAAGGTGATCCAAATCATGTGGCTTTAATGAGTATTCATATGGCCAAAGGATTAGAGTTTGCTCATGTTTTTGTTGTTGGTCTAGAAGAAGACTTGTTTCCTAGTGCAATGAGTATGAATACACGTAGCGAACTTGAAGAAGAACGTCGTTTGTTTTATGTAGCACTAACAAGAGCAGAAAAGCAAGCCTATTTAACTTATGCATTATCACGTTACCGATGGGGAAAACTAGTAGACTCAGAGCCAAGTCGTTTTATTGAAGAAATAGACGAGCAATTTTTAGAAAATATAACACCAAAAGAAGAGCGACGTATAAATCCAATGCTATCAGCAGATATTTTTGGAGATGTAGAGCCAAATAAAATAAGATTTAAAAAACCTATACAACTTAAATTGAAAAAGAAAGAGAAAGCAAAACCAACTAATTTTGAAATTAGTGTACCAAAGAAACTTAAAAAAGCATCGGACCTTGAAGCACCAGTAGACGCCAATTTACTTGGAAGAGAATTAGAGGTTGGTCATAGAGTAAAACACTTAAAGTTTGGTAGAGGAGAAATTCTAAAAATAGAAGGTAAAGGAACAGATTTAAAAGCCGAAATTAATTTTGAATTTGGTGGTAAAAAGAAATTGTTACTACGTTTTGCAAAATTAATGCCTATAAGATAGTTTAGATATTAAGCTTAATAATAATGAAAAAATTAGCAACTGTACTTATAGTTTTACAAGTCACTTTTAGTTTAGCACAAGTTAGGCCAGGAGGTCAACGTCCTCAAGGTCGATCTCAAAATGCACCTAATAGAGAAAATATTAAATTTGAAGCCTCAAAAGTAGCAGGTATTTTAAAATTTGATTCAGATGAAATTTTAAAGAAACTAAAAATTAAAGAAACAGATTCTATTTTTATTAGTGTTACAAAAGCAGTTGAAACTTACAATCATAATATTGAAGAAATAGCCTTGCTAAACAAAGACTTGTTAGATGGTTTAGATTTGGTTGTTAACGAAACTACCAAATCTGGCGCTAATAATCAAGAGGCTATTTTTGAAATTAGAAAAAGGATTAAAGTAAAACTAAAACCAGTTAGAGATTCAATAAAAATTGAAGACGAAAAACTAAGTAGCGTTTTAAAAAGTATTTTAGATGAAAAGCAATTCGAGAAATGGGAAAAGTATGAAAAGTTAGAAAGAGGCAAACTTATGCCTAAACGTCAAGAACAAACTAGACCTAATACCGGGAACCGATCAAGCACAGGAGCTGGATTTGGTGGAGGTAATAGAAACAGAAATTAAATATTAGAATATTAAGTAGTACTTTAAAGCTCTAAAGATGCAACTCAATAAAGGCTTTAAGTTTTATAGTTGTATCCAATAAATTGTTTCCAATCCAACCATGACCATCATTTGGGTATAATGTAAAAGCATTATCAACGCCAAATTGTGTTAGTTTTGCTTCCATATCAACGCCTTGAGATGTTGGTACAAGCGGATCTATTCCGCCATAAAACAAAATGGTAGGAGCAGATGTAGTAGTAACTTGATGGTAAGGACTTACACTTTCTAAAAAGGTTGTACTTGTATCAATACCAAACGTATCAATTAGTTCTAATAAAACAGGGTTTTCACTTTCTAGGTAAGCAGGATCTGTAAAATTAGTTGGGCCAACAATACTTCCAACCATATTAACATTGTTTTCAATATCAAAAGCATAACTCCATAACATAGATAGTTGTGCGCCTGCACTAACACCTATAAATCCAAATTGCTCAGAAATTACATAGTTATCACTATTTGTCTTTAAATGATTAACCATTGCAGTAATATCATCTATTTGCATTGGAAAAGGCGGATTATCTGGTGTAGCCAAACGGTAATTAATATTAACAACTGCTACATCTGGTAACTGTAGTCGTAAATACTCTTTAAAGGGGTTCATGGTTTCTTTGTTTCCAGTAGTCCAGCCACCACCATGAATTAAGATTAAGACCTTTGTATTTACTGTTCTGTTTTGTGGTAAATAGATATCATACACTTGCCTTTCTTGTTCGCCGTAAGCCACATTAAATTGCTCAGAATAGGCTAGTGGTTGTATTATTATATCATTTGATGTTGTATCTTCAGAGCATGAAAAAACACCAAAAATCATTACTAATAGTAGAAAAAGTTGAGGTGTTTTAATTTTCATCATAAAAAGCATTTACTTTGTAACGTATTTGTACGATACTTATTATGGCTGACTTTATAAAAATTTACGAAGAAAATCCAAATCCAAAGGAGATTAAAAAAGTGGTAGATGTCCTTAAAAAAGGAGGTTTAGTTATTTATCCAACAGATACTGTATATGGATTAGGTTGTGATATTACCAATTCTAAAGCTTTAGAACGCATTGCACGTATAAAAGGTGTGAAGCTAGAAAAAGCCAATTTTTCGTTTATATGTCATGATTTAAGTAATTTAAGCGACTATGTAAAGCAAATAGACACTAGTACTTTTAAGATTTTAAAACGTGCGCTTCCTGGTCCTTACACCTTTATTTTACCAGGTTCAAAAACCTTACCTGCTGTTTTTAAAAAGAAAAAAGAAGTTGGTATACGTGTACCAAATAACAACATCATATTAGAATTAGTTAAGGTTTTAGGTAATCCAATTGTGTCAACTTCTATTAGAGATGAAGACACTATTTTAGAATACACTACAGATCCAGAGCTAATTCATGAAAAATGGGGTAAGCTTGTAGATTTAGTTATTGATGGTGGTTATGGTGACAATAAAGGGTCTACAATTATTGATTTGTCTGGTGACCAACCAGAGATTATAAGAGAAGGCAAAGGGAGTTTAGAAATTTTTTAAGACTAAATATGGATAAAAAAGGATATGTTGTATTTATATCTGAAGCACTATTTTTGCTTTGGATAGGATTATATACATCAGTATTAATACTATTTTGCTTAGCACTAATTTTTAAAATTGTAAATCCAGAAATAAACAACTTAAACACTACTAATTTTTTGATTTTAGGCTCGGTTTTATTTTCTCTATTATTACTAAATATACGCCTTATTAGAAAACGAAAAAGAAAACCCAATCGTTAGATTGTGTATTTCTATATAAATTTTAAATCTAATTAGCTTCCTCTATTAGACATGTTTTTTATTTCGGTTTAAATCATTTGGAGTGAAGCATTTTTTTAAATTAAATTATGAAACCAACCAACAACCACATTAACTACATCGAGTTTAAATGTCATGATCTAGAAGTGACTAAAACCTTTTACAGCAAAGCTTTTGGTTGGAAGTTTAGAGATTATGGTAATAGTTACATTGCTTTTGAAGCAAGTGGTATTTCAGGAGGTTTTGAAAAAACAGACCAACCCATTATAAATGGTGCTTTGATTGTTATCTACAATGAAGACTTAAAAACAACAAAATCTCGGGTTTTAGAATTAGGAGGAAAGCTATCTGTTGATACGTTTTCTTTTCCTGGCGGAAGTCGTTTTCAGTTTATCGATCCTTCCGGTAATGAGTTGTCAGTTTGGTGCTTTGACCAATAAAAATTTAAAATTTACTTTATTTAAGCTGTAAACTTTGCGGATTAGTGCGTTAAGGATGGAGCAATTTGTCTGAGCTCCTCGAAGAGAGCAAGTTGCGAGAGCCTGACCTTTTGCGATCCTGCAAGGTTTTTTTAACCTTGTAGGTATGAGAAAAAGGTAACGCCAAAAAAAAACCCAATCCTAAGATTGAGCTTTTAAAGCGTTATAAAAGATATTTAATTTTCTTGAGATAAGTTTTTCATTTCGGTTTCAATCATTTCATAAAACTGATCGATTTTTGGAAGAATGTAAATCTTAGTTCTTCTATTGGTTGCTCTACTTTCTGGAGAGTCATTAACTACTAAAGGTAAATGATCACCACGTCCAGCTGCAATTAATTGTGCTGGATTTACACCTAAATCATGTAATGCTCTAACAATAGCAGTACTACGTTTTACACTTAAATCCCAGTTGTCAATCAATACGCCTTTTTTGAAAGGTACATTATCTGTATGTCCTTCTACCATTGCTTCAAAGTTAGGTTTGCTATTGATTACAGTAGCAACTTTTCCTAATATTTCATTTGCTCTATCAGAGATGTTATAGCTTCCGCTCTTAAATAATAATTTATCAGATAAAGAGATAAATACAACACTTTTCTCTACATTAATCTCTATGTCTTGATCGTTTATTCCTACTTCTTTTTTCAAGCTAGTCACTAACGCTAAGGTTACACTGTCTTTTTTAGTTAAAGCATCTTGTAATCTTGAGATTTTTAATTCTTTTTCTTTAATACTTTCTAAAGATTTTTCAAGGTTTTTAGCACCTTGTGTTGTCAAAACAGTCATGTCCTTAGAGCTTTCAATTAAAGCTTTGTTATTGTCTTTCATGTCTGCAATACGCTCTTGTAACTCTTTGATACGAGCTGTTGCTGCAGCTTCATCAGATAGACAAGAATTAAGTTTTACCGTTGCGGTATTAAGTAAATCTTGTGTTGATTTTTGCTTTTCCTCAAGTGCTAAAAAATCTTTTTTAGAGACACATGAGCTTAATAATAGAAGTGCAGTTGCACTTAATAATAGGATTTTTTTCATAATTGATAGATGGATAAATTAAATTTATACAGGTCAAAAGTATTAATAATTAAAATGTTAAAATGCGGTTTAACAAAATTTTTACTAAAAGACTTATAATTGGGTGTAATACCGCTTTTTATTTACAAAATAAGACCATATTATGGATTTTTCAGTAAAATAGCCTGTTTTTTGTTTACTATTTTCACGTTTTTTTAAAAGCACATTTAAATGCGAGTAGTATGAAAAATGAGCTTTAAGAATGGCTAAAAAGTGACCAAATTTTAATTGGGTTAAAAACCTAAAAGCTGCAACACCATCTAAAATTAATCTAGTAAAGATTAACAAAAACAAACTGCCTTTTGCGTTTTTTGTTAAAGTAAATAAACTGTTTCTGAAATTAAGATACGTCTTTTGTGGACTACTAGTATCTAAGGTTGCGCCTCCAACATGATAGACAACAGATTGATTACTATATTTAGTAGTTAAACCTAGATTAAAAGCACGCCAACATAAATCAATCTCTTCCATGTGTGCAAAAAAGGAGTTGTCAAAACCGTTTAGTGATTGAAAAGTAGATTTTCTAATAAATAAACAAGCTCCAGAAGCCCAAAATATTGCAGTATTTTGATATTGGTTAGTATCTGCTTCTAACGTATCAAAAAGGCGTCCTCTGCAATACGGATAACCATATTTATCAATAAAACCGCCTGCTGCACCTGCATATTCAAATTTAGTTTTGTCTTTAAAGTCTAAAATTTTTGGTTGTATTATTGCAGTTTGTGGTTCGTTTTTAAAGGTGTTTAAAATAGGGTTTAACCAATTAGGTGTTACTTCTATATCGCTATTTAATAAGCAATAAATGTCCTCTTCTACATGTTGTAAAGCATCATTATACCCTTTTGCGTATCCTCCATTTGTTTTGTTTTGTATTATTTTAACCGAAGGGTATTTGGTTTTGATAAATGAAATAGAATTATCTGTAGAAGCATTATCTGCTACATAAATGGTAGCTTCTTTAGAGTAAGAAGTAACAGAAGGTAAGAATTGTTCTAACAATGTTTTTCCGTTCCAATTTAGTATGACAACTGCTATTTTCAAAGATGCTTTTTTATTGATTTGTTATTTGTTTATTTGAGTGAATACTGCAAACTGATTACTGCTTACTATATTCTGGAAT
>JALZUT010000047.1 GCA_023300575.1 Olleya sp. | reverse complement strand
TAGCTTTAGAATATAATGTATTACATTATGTAAATAATAAGAGATTACAATAAAACTGATACTTTCGTTCTCTTAAAACCAAAATTATAGAAGGACTAGTTAATTCGAATGTGCTGTTTTTAAAAGGTTTTTGCGCAAAACTAAATAGCAATGTACCAATTATAATAACTAGTAAACTACCAATTGCAAATTGTTTTAATGTGCGTTTTGTTTTTAACCATAAACTACCTTCTATATAAGACACATAAAATTCATTATTCTTCTTCGTTATTTTAATAATTACAAGGTTTTACATACCAAGAGTTGGGACATATAACCATATTTTTTGTGGACATAATGGAACAAGAACGGATGTAACTACTCTTATAAACGAAAATATCGAATATTTAAGAATAGCACAAAATTTAATAAGTGGAGAACAATTATTGTCGACTGGAGTTCAAGCTTCAACGTCTACTGAAGTAGTTGATGAGCTAGATGAGCTAGATGTACTTTATCTTGATCATGTGGTTTGTACTTTTTTTATATAATAAAGAGATACATTTATATTTATGATTTTTTATTACTACCAGTTATATTTTGAATATCCAGTAAAACAATAACAAAATATTTTTTGTTTTTTTAACGATTAAAACAAAATAATAATACGAAAAAAAATCATTATACAGAATTGGCAAACGTTTGATAACTGTCTGTAAAATAAATTGCCAGAGCAATTTGATTATTTAAAAGCTTTATGACCTATTTTATAAAGTTTTTTTTATGCCATTATCCTGCATATTAGAATTATAAAGCTAAGATTATGGGTTTTGGTTATAGCAAAAGCTTCTGTATAAGTTTATTGAAAAATTTAATATCAAAAGTTTTCTTTACAATTTCAATAAAATCGAAACGAGTTTCTATTTGATAAAATGAATAAACAACGATAGGAGCAAAGAGGTTTATGCTTTTGCGAATCATGGTTTTCTTTAATTAAAAAAAGGATGTGTGATTATTAATCGTTTAATGGTAATT
This sequence comes from Olleya sp., assembly GCA_023300575.1. Lineage (GTDB taxonomy): Bacteria > Bacteroidota > Bacteroidia > Flavobacteriales > Flavobacteriaceae > Olleya. The sequence continues at coordinate 5,591 of JALZUT010000047.1, read as the reverse complement.
AGTAACATTAAAATTCGAATTAAAATCTAATATCAATGACAAATTAATCCTTTAAAAGTTATAGACTGACAGGCAAAAATCAGATTCAAATATCTTACATACAAAGCATTAACATTTTTTATTTTCTGGCATGATATTTGACAAGTATAAGGTAATTATTAAAATTAAATATATTATTATGAGTAAAGGAACAGTTAAATTTTTCAACGACGCTAAAGGATTTGGATTCATCACAGAAGAAGGTGTTGATAAAGATCATTTTGTACACATCTCTGGATTAATCGATGAGATTAGAGAAGGTGATGCAGTTGAATTTGACCTACAAGAAGGAAACAAAGGATTAAATGCAGTTAACGTAAAAGTTATCTAAGACATATCTTAAAGTTTAAAAAAAAGTCCATCATAACAGATGGGCTTTTTTTGTTTACTATTTATATGTGTTTAGTTAACGCTTTAATTAAATAGTGATTACTTATAACTTATCGCTATTTTTATATAAGGTCTGATTATAGAATATTTCTATAATTTCTCTTTTTTTAAAAGTAGTATTTATTCATTCTTATTTATAAAAAATCGAGATTGTTTTACCGTTGCATTAAAAACCCTTTTGCCTTTTACAAAAGAGTGTAACGTGCATAATAATAATAATAATAATAAGCGCTTTTTTAAGCCATTAAACGTCTTAAGTATTATTTATAAAGATACTAGATTGATCCTATTTAAACGCTTTAGATATTTATTTCATAATAATATTCACTTATCTTGCACCCACTTTATTTGTAGTCAATACAAGTAATCTAAAAAGTCAAAATCACATGGACAATAATCGTAATACCGAAGACAAAGCAACTCAGATAAATAAAGTAATAGACAATTATTTTAACACAAATACTGATAAAAATTGGATCCCTGCAAAAGAAATTATGTCAGACTTAGTAAAAGCAGGTGTTTTTACTAAAGATCAAAAAAAAGGCTTGCCACTTAGAAAAGTGTTACGCGCCTTAGATAAAGATAATCTTCTAAACACTATACCTTCTGTGCATGCAGAACGTACAGAAACAGCCATTTACTGGTATATTGTTAGAGCTGGTGTTACATACACACCTATAGAAACAACAGATTCTGTTTCTAAAAAAGAAAGAGCTAAAGCAGTAAGAGAAAACAGTGATGAGTTTTACATTATAAACCTTTGCGACGAACTTCTTAAAGCAAAAGCATCACGTAAACACACCTTTCCTTTTTTACTAGGCGACATGCATAAAAGAGGAAAAATAAGAACAAAATTACCTTTAGCTGCCTTTTATGAAGATGCTAACTTGGTTATTGAGTTTTTAGAAAAAGAAAATACTACAGAAGCCTATTTAGAGAAACTTCAGGTTATAACATCTAGCGGTATAACTAGAGGCGAACAAATAATAAGATATAATAAAAGGCGTAGAGATGTACTAGAAAAAAAGAATATTAATCTAATTGAAATTGATTATTCTTTATTTGAAAACGATGCTAAAAATAACTTGAGTAGAACTAAGGATAAAGATGTTAGTCTTATAAAAAACATACTAAAACAGTATTTAAAATAACTCATATGTATGGGTTGTTTTTATACAAGACTACTATAATCCCTTTTTCTATGGTTATTGAAAAATCTTTTAATCAGTATTTGTTTTTACTGTATCGTTTCGATACATTTTCAATCTGTAGTTGCATAACGTTAGTTTTTAATCCAATTTTGGATGGTATTAGAAATAGATGAAGCACTTCCTTCAAAAATAGTTGGATGATGTTTTATGGTTTTTCCGTTCTTGTCTAATACAAAGGTTTGTGGAACATAAGTAATACCTTTTGTCATTAAATTATTCGTTTTAGCAAATACAAATTGATAGGGTTTGTTAGCCGCGAATTTTTTTATTTTATCAATAGATTCATCCGAAACCATAATAAAAACATAGTCCTTTTTTAATAGCTCATAAGTATCATCCAATACTGGAAATTCTTTTATGCAAGGTGCACACCAGGTTGCCCAAAAATTAACAAGAATGTATTTACCTTTAAATTCTGATAACTTAAAAATGTTGCCATCTAGGTCTTTATATTCTAATTCGTGCAAATTGGTTGTAGCAACGCTTTTTGCCTTTTCTGAAATTTCTTGAAAGTAATAATACCCAAACATAAGTATTAATACTCCTATGATGCTTCCAGTAAAAAATCCTGATTTAAAGTTCAATTTTGCTTTCATAATTTTAAATTTTTATAAATCCAAATGCGTAAAGAGTAATTCCTGCAATGAGGATAATTGATATAATTCCTGTTAGTATTCCTCCAAAAAATTTAAAATAATTTTTCATCTTGTTTATTTTAGATTTAATTAGTCTTGAGTTTCTGGTTTCACTCTTTTAATAACAGTTTCATAACCATTTTGAGTGAATTTTAATCCATCAGAATCACCTTCAATAAGTTCTAGATTAACACCTCTTTTTATTTCCGTTAAAGTTGTTTCATTTGTTGGAAATAATACGTCTTTTGAACCAGGAGATGTCAAATAATAATTACCTTTTTCTTCAATGATGGTTAAAGTAATACTAGCTTCTGATAAATAGTAGCTTCCTAAAAAGGCTTTATAACTATTTGTTACTATTTCCTTTTCTGTGCTTTCCACATTTGTAATAGCATCATTTGCTTTTGAAGCAGATACAGGCTCTGATGTTTGACTAAATGCCATACTTTGAATAAGTAAGATCATTGCGATTGAATTTTTTACTACATGTTTCATTTTTATATGTTTTAATGACTAATAATACCTCAAAACTCTACTAAAAATTCATGACTTAAAAAAAAGAGTGACAAACGCGTTTTAATACGTGATTAAGGTTAAAAAAGCCTGATATCATTAAAAAAGAGTTGTTTAGACTGTTTTTGATATCTTTCATCATTAAAAAACAGAAGTTAAATGATGAATTGGTACTTTTGAGTAGATTCATAAACACATAATAATGTCGAAATTAGATTCTTGGATAGATAATAAAGTTGCACAAAATCTATTTGTATGGTTATTTGTTTTTTTAATATTATTAACTACAATAACAAATGGAGATAGAGTACTGGCAGCTAGTTTTATTATACTATTATTAGCCCCAGCTGTTTATATTAACAACATTTTAATTCTTCCGTATTTTAGAAAAAAACGTTTTTTGTTTTTCTTGTTTTTTATTCTGAATGCTGTAATCTTTACTATTATATCTGTTCTTCTTATTAAAACCTTTACAGAGCAGACTTTAGAAATAACCATGTTTGTCAATTTTTTTGGTATCATGATTTTGGCACTTGTTTTTGCATCTTCTATAAAATTAGCAAGAGATAGTCTTATACGTCGTCAACAAGAAAAAGAAGCAGAATTAAAGTTGCTAAAAGCACAATTAAATCCACATTTTTTATTCAATACTCTTAATAACCTGTATGGTTTATCGGTTGTTAAATCAGATAAATTGCCAGACTTGATGCTAAAATTGTCTGATTTGTTGCGTTATAGCTTATACGAAACCAAAGAAAAGTTAGTGCCTCTAGAAAAAGAAATTGCATATTTAGAAAACTATATTTCGTTAGAAAAAATAAGATTAGAAGATAAAACTGATATTCAATTTACAAAATCAGGTGATTTATCATCAAAAAAAATAGCGCCAATGTTATTCATTGTTTTTGTAGAAAATGCTTTTAAACATTTAGGTGTTTTAGAAACAGAAAAAAGCAAAGTGGTTATCGCTATTAAAGAAAAAGAGAATACATTAACTTTTATTTGTAAAAACACATTAGATGCAATTCATTTAAATAAAAGAAATTTAGAGGAAGGAGAAAGCGGAATAGGATTACAAAATGCTAGAAAAAGGTTATCCTTAATTTATCCAGAGAAACATAAACTTACTATTGAAAAAAACGATAAAGACTATACTGTTCAATTAATATTAGATTTATAAAATGAAGATATTACAATGTATCATTGCTGATGATGAGCCAATAGCACGTCAAATTTTAGAAAATTATATTGAAGCGTTACCAAACTTAAAAATTGTAGCTTCCTGTAAAAATGCTTTTGAAGTTCTTGAAGTTTTACAAGAAACAACGATAGATATTTTATTCTTAGATATTAATATGCCTAAGCTTTCTGGTTTAAGTTTATTAAAAACAATGCAACAAAAACCAAATGTAATTATTACTACTGCTTATCCAGAATATGCAATTGAAGGTTTTGAACTTGCTGTGACCGATTATTTATTAAAACCTTTTTCTTTAGAGCGTTTTTTACAAGCAGTAAATAAAGTTTCGAAGAATTTAAAAGAAGACACTAAAACCGTTTTAGTTGATAAAGAAGAGGTTGCAACATCAGTATTTGTTAAGAGTGATAAAAAACTTATTAAAATTAACTTTGATGAAATTAACCATATTGAAGCGTATGGAAATTATATCAAAATTTTTACAGATAAGATGATTTTAACACCTCAAACACTATCGGATTTTTTAAATAAATTACCTGAATCTTTTTTACGAATACATAAATCGTTTATAATAAATTTTAATGAGTTGAAGTTAATTGATGGTAATCAAATTGTACTTCAAAACGATACTAAACTTCCAATAGGTAAATCTTACAGAAAAGAGGTGTTAGATAGGATTTAGAATTGCTGAAATGGCCTCATAAAATTTGGTTAAAAACAATAGGCTATTTCAAGAGAATTATCCAGTGGATGATTCGGGTGAAATATAATAGGGCAGGAGTTAGTTTATTTAAAACACTTTACTAAAATCATGTTTCAAATTGTATTTAACTCAAAATGTACACTGTACATTTTCTTAACGCTAAATAGTGTTTCAAGACACTATTTAAAGAATTGATTAAGTATCAATTTTTGAAATACATATCATGAAAAACGAAAAAAAGATTAATTAAAGTTCTAAATATAATAAGTGTATAGAAATTTATTTTTACTCACGTATTTGCTTAGTTAGATAAGTCTTTGAATGAGTTCGTGAATCTCGTAAAAACCCGATTTCTTAAAATTTTATACTCTTGTGGCAATCCACGAGAATCGGCTAAATTTTTTTATTACGTATTTATACGTGATTTTTAATTAGAGCAAAAAGGTAAATTACTGTTATTATTTCAAATTTAATCACTATATTACACCAATAGTATGATGATTTAAACAAAATAAATATGGCAACAGTTCGCAAAACGGTAACTTTTACCGAGCAACAAGATAAATGGATAAAATCACGAATAGAAGCTGGAGAATATACTAATGATAGTGAATATTTACGAAATCTTGTACGTCTAGATCAAGCAAATAGCACAAAATATCTTTCTCTTAAATCTAAACTTATAGAAGGACTTGAAAGCGGTGTTAGCATTAAATCATTACCTGAAATTATGAAAGAAGTTGAAGCACGTATGCGAGAAGATGGGCGTTTATAAACTTTCTAAAAAAGCAGAAACCGATTTGGCTAGAATGTATGAGTTTGGTATATCCAAATTCGGTTTACTTCAAGCTCAAAAATATTTTTTAGAAATGCACGATGTTTTTCAAGTACTTGATGAAAAT
>JALZUT010000046.1 GCA_023300575.1 Olleya sp. | reverse complement strand
TCCATTTAAAATTTGTCCATTAGCGATTGTAGAGAATAGAACAATTAAAATTCCGATGTAAATTTTCAATGTAGAGTGTTGTTTTTAAATTGCATAGAATATTTCGCTGATATGAAATCGTTTTAATGTTTTATATCAGACGATAAACGAAGTTAGTTGATTTTTTTGACAAAGTCAAGTGTCTACTATTTGATAGCATAGTATTTTTTAATTCAAATTTACTCTGCTATCTCATAATCAATACTCAACTTTCTTAACGCTCTTAATGCAGAACCAGAGTTTTTGTCTTCTACCTCAATATCTACAGGGTCACCTTCAAGAAGAATGTCTGTAAGCTCGTTAGCTAGGCCAGCACCAATACTTGATATTTCTATAATACATTTGGATATTGCTCTTTTATCTGGTCTTATAGCGTCACAAGACAATAAGTTTAGTTTCATGATTTTTAAATTAATGTTGAAGTTAGTGGATTTAATTTAAAAACTAAAATTTAACACTAAATACAATCAACACTTTTTAGTACTTTCGCGCAATCAACAAATAAGACATGATTACAGTAGATAATTTAGCAGTAGAATTTAGCGGTACCACATTATTTAAAGACGTAAACTTCGTGATTAATGAAAACGATAAGATTGCACTTATGGGTAAAAATGGTGCAGGAAAATCTACTATGATGAAGATTGTTGCAGGCGCACAAACACCAACTAGAGGTAAAGTAAGTTGTCCAAAAGATACTATAATTGCCTACTTACCACAGCATTTACTAACCGAAGACGATTGTACAGTAATAGAAGAAGCGTCTAAAGCGTTTAGTCAGGTTTTTAAAATGCGTGACGAGATAGAAAGTCTTAATAAACAATTAGAAACCAGAACCGATTACGAAAGTGATGCCTACATGTCTATCATAGAAAAAGTGACAGAACTTGGTGATCAGTATTACGCATTAGAAGAAGTAAATTATGATGCAGAGGTAGAAAAAGCATTAAAAGGTTTAGGATTTAAACAATCCGACTTTACAAGACTAACATCCCAGTTTTCTGGTGGTTGGCGTATGCGTATTGAGTTAGCTAAAATTTTATTACAAAAGCCTGACTTAATTTTATTGGATGAGCCAACTAACCACATTGACATAGAGTCTGTGATTTGGTTAGAAGATTTTTTGGTTAATAAAGCCAATGCAGTAATGGTTATTTCGCATGATCGTGCGTTTATTGATAATATTACCAATCGTACTGTAGAGGTTACAATGGGTCGTATTTATGATTATAAAGCCAACTACAGTCATTACCTTCAATTACGTGAAGACAGACGCATACATCAAGTAAAAGCGTATCAAGAACAACAAAAATTTATTGCAGATAATAAAGTTTTTATAGACCGCTTTAAAGGTACATACTCTAAAACTAATCAAGTTACATCGCGAGAGCGTATGTTAGAAAAATTAGAGATTATAGAGATTGATGAGGTGGATAATACATCTTTAAAATTACGTTTCCCTCCAGCACAACGCTCTGGAGATTATCCTGTGACAGTAGAAGGTCTGACTAAAAAGTATGACGAACACGTCGTGTTTAGTGACGCTAATATGTCTATTAAAAGAGGTGAGAAGGTAAGTTTTGTTGGTCGTAATGGAGAAGGTAAATCTACTATGATAAAATCTATTTTGGGTGAAATTAATTTTGATGGTAAATGTAGTTTAGGACATAATGTGCAAGTCGGTTATTTTGCACAAAACCAAGCTGCATTATTAGATAATGAATTAACTGTTTTTCAAACCGTAGATGAAGTTGCAAAAGGTGATGCTAGAACAGGAATTAAAAACACCTTAGGTCGTTTTATGTTTAAAGGCGACGATATTGATAAAAAAGTGGGTGTATTATCTGGAGGAGAAAAAACCAGATTAGCAATGGTTAAATTATTATTAGAACCTGTTAACTTGTTAATCTTGGATGAGCCAACCAACCACTTAGATTTAAAATCTAAAGACGTGCTTAAAGAAGCGTTACTAGATTTTGATGGGACTTTAATTTTGGTATCTCATGATCGCGATTTCTTGCAAGGCTTATCAGAAAAAGTATTCGAATTTAAAGACAAACGCGTCATCGAACATTTTGAAACTATTGATGCTTTTTTAAAGCGTAATAGGATTGATAGTTTAAAAGCTATTGACTTAAACTAAGTTTGTATTTAAGTCATCCCGAATTTATTTCGGAATTTCATTTAGTATTTTTTTAAACAGTAATTGATAAAGTCTTATTTATTTTAAAAATTTGTATGATTTAAAATATTTTTGTCAATTAAAAAATACATTATGCTCATAAAAATTTTATAGAATGTGAACGAAAACAATTTGTTAAACTAATTAGTTTTAGATTACCACATAAATTTATGTATGTAGGGATAGCAGTTGCTGCTTTATCTATTATTATTATTATTATTATTATTATAATGTTTGTTCGTGCTTTTGCAATGAAAGGTGATACAGAGTAGTTAAAGTCAGTATTACAAATAACACTTTTAGTAGCAATGCTAATACTCTCTATCTCTAAAGATAAAGTAGAAGATGAAATGACTATTGTGCTTAGAGCGCAATCCTATGCTATTGCTTTTGTTATAGGTGTAATGTATGCATTAATTATGCATTACATAGATTATGGCGTATCTAGTGCTTTAAAACCTGAAGCACAAGTTTTTAAGAATTTAGGAGATTTTCAAGTATTATTGTTCATGCTTATGATTCAGCTTATGTTTTATCATAACTTAAAACGTTATAGATAATGGAGAATACTATTAAAGTAGAACGTGCTATTTTAGGTTTAACACAAGACGAATTAGTAAAAAAAAATGGAGTATCCAGACAGACCATTAATTCTATTGAGGCTAATAGATATGTGCCTTCAACAGTTTTAGCTTTAAAGTTATCAGTAGTCTTTAGCACTACTATTTATTTAACCTAATCTATTAATGGCAACCTTCAATTGATAATTGGTTAGTTTCATGCACTTATGGTAATAAATAAGTAAAACTGTTAATTGCCTTTTCGCTTTATTTCAGATTGACGCATTGGCATAACATCTATAATACTAAATAATTTTTCTGCTAAAATCACTGCGTTTTCATTAAGTTTTATCAGACCATCTAAACCTATTAGTACTACTTTAAAAGTTTTATTTTTACTTCTATATTTTTTGAATAGAGAGGAGGAAGCTAACCAAGGGTCGTTGTTCAATTTATATTTTGTTGGTAAAACACTATAAACAACTAGTTTTCTGTCTGCTAATGCTTTAGTTTTATCCTTAAATATGCTAATCTGTGTTTGGTAGGCTTCAGTATTTTTATTATCAGAAATAACTAGTAACACTCTATTCTCCCATTGATGGGTTGTTAAATCTTGAGCCTTCATTATTATACAATTTAAAACAAGAAGTAAAGTTAGGATTGCTTTCATATTAATTTATATTATTTTAATAAACGTATCTATACCTTTTGTAGCCGTTTCTGCAATAACGGTCAAATCTTTTGTGCTAGATATAGATGGGTTTGGGTCTATAAAATACTTTGCTATGTGTTCTGGTACATAATGCATCAAACTTGCTGCAGGATATACTTGTAATGAGGTACCAATAATTAGAAGCTTATCTGCAGATTGACAAATTTTTACAGCTTTATCTATTAAAGGAACAGGCTCGCCAAACCAAACAATATGTGGACGTAATTGGTTTCCGTTTTGGTCTAAATCACCAAGATTTAGGTCTTTTTTCCAATCTAAAATAGAGGTTTCGTTTTTGGTACTTCGGACTTTAAATAATTCGCCATGAAGATGCAAGACATTACTACTTCCAGCACGTTCATGTAAATCATCAACATTTTGGGTAATGATAGTTATTTTAAAGCGTTGTTCAAGATTTGCTAACTCTAAGTGTGCCTTGTTAGGATTAACTTCTAATAATTGTTTTCTTCTTTGGTTGTAAAACTCTAAAACTAATTCTGGGTTAGCAAAAAAGCCTTCAGGAGAGGCAACACTCATTACATCATGACCTTCCCAAAGTCCATTTGCATCTCTAAAGGTTTTTAATCCACTTTCGGCACTTATACCTGCACCAGTTAAAACAACAAGATGTCTCATTTTTTTATTACTTTTGTTATCTATTATAAAATTAAGATTAATTCCCTTTAATATCTTAATGCTTACTATAAAATAAGCTATTTAATTTAAAAATTAATCTATGAAAACCCTCAATTACCTCGCATTAGTATTATGCATTACGCTTTTTACTAATTGTAAAAATGACGACGAACCAGTTGTTGTAACCCAATTAGACTCTAAAATTTATAACATTGTTCCTGTTGGTGATTCTGGTATTTCTGGTACTGCTACTTTTTTTAAAAACTCAGATTTAACAATAACTGTAGCGTTTGATTTAGATGGGACAGATGAAGCTGTTAGTTTACCTGCTCATTTGCATTTAAATACAGCAGCAGAAACTGGCGGAGTAGAAGTTAGTTTTGAATCGGTAAATGGAGAAACAGGAGAAAATAGTACTGTTTTTTCTTTTACAGACGAAGGTGTTTTTATTACTTTCGAAGCGATTTTAAACAGTGATGCGCATATTGCAATTCATGAAAGCGAAGACGATAATGCAATTGTCGCTGTATCTGATGTAGGTGAAAATGAATTAACAAATAATTTTGTAACCTATCCATTAAATGAAACTGATGTCATTGACATCTCTGGAGAAATTAAATTTACAGAACGTATAAATGGTGAAGCTTTAGCCGAAATTAATTTAACAGGTACACCAGCAGGAGGAACTCATCCAGCACACATACATGAAGGAAGTGTTGCTACTGCACCAGGAGCAATCTTATTTTCGTTTAAGTCTGTAAATGGCACATCGGGTTATAGTGATACAAATGTGTCTTCATTTGATAACGGGTCCGCTTTTGGATATAACGATGTATTAACAATTGATGGCTATATCAATGTCCATTTAAGTATTAATAATCAAGTATTATTATTAGCTCAAGGCGATATTGGTGCTAATTTTTAAATATGATAGACACCAAGTTGCTTGAACATTTAGAAACCTATCTTACAACAAGTAGATTAGACCGCTTTGCTAAAGTTTTAAGTCAGCGTACCAAGCATTTTACTGTTGCTACAGAAGATGTGTATCAATTACATAATACAAGTGCAGTTATGCGAAGTTGTGATGTTTTTGGTATACAAGAAGTTAGTATTGTAGAAGAGCAAAACTCTAAAACCATAGACAGAGAAATTGCAATGGGAGCACAAAAATGGGTGGATTTAAATCGGTATCACTCTGTAAATGATGCTATAAAAGAGTTAAAACAAAAAGGGTACCAGATTGTAGCAACTACACCACATACTGATGACTGTGACTTATATGATTTTGATGTGACCCAAAAATCTTGTTTTTTCTTTGGAAGAGAGACCGAAGGGTTGTCTAAAGAGGTTTTAGAACAAGCGGATAGTTTTTTAAAAATTCCGATGGTTGGTTTTACCGAAAGTTTAAATATTTCTGTTAGTGCAGCAATAATCTTACAGCACGTAACTTCTAAACTAAAAAAAACAGCTATCAATTGGCAGCTTACCGAAGACCAAATTTTAGAAAAAAGATTAGATTGGTGTAAAAAAACTATTAAAAGCTATGAGGATGTTATAGCACGTTTTTATGGTGAAAAGTGATTAGTATTAAGTGTCTAATAAAAAGTAAAAAAAATAGATTAAATTCGTTTTTTACGACTACGACTTAACACTTTATATTCTTCATAACATTCGCTAATAGCATCTAAAATCTGGAGGTCATTTGCGGTATTTACAAATTCTAAAGAGTAGTTACATTGGCTTACAATTTCATCTAGATCAACCTTAGTAACACCTAAAAGGGCAGTTAGCATTTCTCTATCAAAACGTTCGGCTAATGTGTTTCGGATTTGATCATCCTCTTTCATTTTTTTAAGCTTACGTAACTCTGTTCCTTTTCTTCCGAAGATATTATATAAAAAATCTAACGGATTAAAGATAGAACCCAATACTTTGGTCAACGCACTTGATTGTTTTTTACCAGCTTCATAACCATTAGACAATCCAGAAATGCTGTATCTATAGTTGTTATTGACGCTAACTTGTTTGATGTCTATTTCTAGGTAACCAGTTAATTTAAGTTCTGTAATTACAACTTCTTCTAAAGCTAAAGCTAATTCGGTAAGTGTGATTGTAGATTTTTCTATTGTATCAACCCAGTCATTAGTGACTTTTAATTTAACCGATTTAAAACCTAAATACGATAAGTGGAGTGTGTCGTTTGCTTGTGCGCTCAGTTCAAACTCTCCTTTTGAATTAGAAGCAGTACCTATAACTTGAGTCAAGTTAACGATATTTACGTTTTCTAAAGGGCGTTTAGAAGTCGCATCTATAATAACACCTCGTATTGTAGATGTTACTTTTATTTTAGTAGAATCAGAGGTTTTTGATGTGGTTTCTTTATTGCTATTGTCTTGAGAGAACCCAACCGTAATACTAAAAAAAAGTAAAAATATGAATATGTAGTATTTCATGGGTTTATATCTATTGCTTTTTACGGTCACATGTTACTTCCATTTAATCTCTATTCGATTATCAAATTCTAGTTATGGAAGTTTCATCTAAAATTATCTAGTCGTATAAAAATACAAAGAAAACGCTAAAATAATAGCGTCTTCTTTATTTTTTGACTAAATATTAACAAAAAGGGGTAGCCGTTTAAGTTTAATCTTTACGTCTAGAACGTGTTGGCCTAGAGTGAGATGTTTTAAATTCAGATTTATCTCTGTCTGATCGACTTGACCTGTTGTTAGAGTTTCCAGAACCACTTCTTCTGTCTCCTTTATTACCAGAGTCATCACTTCTTCTAGAGCGCCTGTCTCCTCTTGGTTTGTCGCCATGTCTTCTTCTGTCTCCTCCAGATCCGCCATCACGACGTCTTCCGCCTCCACCACCAGAGCGACCACGATCACGACCACCACGACTTGGTTTGTCTTCTGTAATTTCTACATTAACAAAACGTCCATTATGTTTAAAGTCGGTGAAAAAAGCCAGTACTTTTTCCTGTTGTTCTTTTTCTGTATTAAAGAAAGAAAAGGTTTCTTTACAATCTACTTTAAAGACATCATCACGTCCTAAATCTAGTTGTTCTTTTAAGAAATCTTTTAGCTTCATCCAATCAAAACCATCTTTTTCTCCAACGTTAATAAAGTAACGTGCACCATTACCGCTAGATTGTCTTCCAGAATTTCTTCCACCATCACGACCAGAATCTCCACCTGTAACGTTTAAGTTTTTAGCTTTTTGATAGTAATTAAAGAAACGTGTAAACTCTACAGAGAAAAACTTCTTAATTAATTCGTCTTTTGTAGCGTCTTCAAACAACTCGTTAATAGCTGGTAAGTAAGCATCAATTTCTTCATTGATTTCTGTTTTATGAATCTTATTTGCTAAAGCCATTAATTGTACTTCGCAAATTTCCATCCCGTTAGGAACTTCTTTTAATTCAAACTTCTTATTTATAATACGTTCTATACTTCTTAGTCTACGTACTTCACTTTTAGACACGATAACCATAGATACACCTGTTTTACCAGCACGTCCAGTACGACCAGATCGGTGTGTGTAAGTTTCTATCTCGTCACTTAATTGGTAATTAATTACGTGTGTAATATCATCTACATCAATACCACGAGCTGCCACATCTGTAGCAACTAGCATTTGTATTTGACGTGATCTAAATTGCTTCATTACTATATCACGCTGATTTTGACTTAAATCACCATGTAATGCACCTGCACTATAACCATCTTCAATTAAATTTTCTGCAACTTTTTGCGTATCACGTTTTGTACGACAAAATATTACCGAAAATATTTCTGGATTAGCATCTGCAAGACGTTTTAAAGCTTGGTAACGGTCTCGAGCATTAACCATGTAATACTCGTGAGAGACTGTAGAGGTACTTTCGTTTTTATGACCCACAGTAATTTCTTGTGGATTATTCATGAATTTCTTAGCAATTACAGAAACTTCTCTTGGCATTGTAGCCGAGAATAACCATGTGTTTTTATCGTCTGGTGTACCAGATAAGATATCTGTAATATCTTCTTTAAACCCCATGTTTAACATCTCATCTGCTTCATCTAAAACCGAGTATTGAATTTTGGTAATGTCTACCAAACGTCTGTTAATCATATCTTTCATCCGACCAGGAGTTGCTACAATAATTTGTGCACCACGTTTAACCTCACGTGCTTGATCTGTAATACTAGATCCACCATAAATAGCGACTACATTTAAACCTTTTAAGTGTTTACCGTAGGCTTTCATTTCGTTTGCAATTTGCAAACAAAGCTCACGTGTAGGCGATAAGATAAGACCTTGTGTTGTGCGACTGCTAACGTCTATTTTTTGTAACATAGGAAAACCAAAAGCAGCTGTTTTACCAGTTCCGGTTTGTGCTAAAGCGACTAAATCGGTCTCTTCGTTTAATAAAATTGGTATTGATTTTTCTTGTACTTCAGATGGTGTTTCGAAACCTAAATCTGAAATACCTTTTAATAGTTCTTCGTTAAGACCTAGTTCTTGGAATGTGCTCATTCTTTGTTTTGTATTTCAATGTCAATCTATTTGGGTGTTACGAATAGAAGTGCATTGAACATACTTAACCTAAAACTTCTAGTAACACATCCTCTCTCTGAGGAGTAATAAACGCTCTTGCGTTTTTTCAAGGTGCAAAGGTACGATTAAATATTAGATATTCAATTTTTGGGTGGAAGTGCTTGTTTTTTT
>JALZUT010000045.1 GCA_023300575.1 Olleya sp. | reverse complement strand
ATTTTATATAATGAATTTGAATGCGTTTCAATTAACGTTTTATCTAATCCAACAGACTCTTTTCCGAAGACTAGAAACAAGTCGTTTTCAAATGGTATATCCCAATGTGATTTACTACCATGACTTGAAAAGAAAGCAAATTTTTGATCTTTATTTTTACTAAAAAAGTCTGCTTGAGAATCGTACATTATAACGTCTAAATGTTGCCAATAATCTAAACCAGCACGTTTTAAACGCTTATCGCTAAGCTCAAAACCAAATGGCTTTACAAGATGTAAACGGGATCCAGAAGCTAAGGCTAAACGACCTATGTTACCTGTGTTGTTGGGTATTTCGGGTTCTATTAAAACAATGTTAAGCATTTTTATATTTTATATAGGTGAATATTTTAAATACCAAATAGGCAATAAAATGTGTTGAAATTGAAAGTAAGATAAAAAGCCAAAGCGGTTCTTTAAATATTGGAAAAATATTTCTTGGGTCAGAATTATCAATTTTATAATAGTAAATTGACACTATAAATAAGAAAATAGAGATGAGTATATATCCAAGAAAGTTAAACTTCTTTTTTTTAACTCTGATAATGGTAGATACCCCTAAAACAGAAATTAAAGACAAAATATTGAATAATGAAATCATCAAAAGAAATATAATAAAGGCGCTTATATCATAAAATAGGAAAGTGTACAATAAAGTAAAACTTATAATGTAAGTAAATCCAAAAACAAAAATACCTTCATTGGTTTTAAACGTCTCCATTCTTGTTTTTTAAAGTCTTTAAAAATATTAATCTAACTAAAAGCACCCAGGGTAATCCATGCAACACAACATCAAACCAATCTTTAAGTTGCATTCCTGTTGCTCCACCAAAAACCCATTTTAATTTTGCCCAAAGATGAGGTTCTGGAAAAAAAGGCGCTAAGCCTAAAGTTAAGCAAAGCAAAAGGATAAGTCGGAAGTCGTTGAGTAATTTCATTTTAGTTTAAAATATTTTTTACAAAACTACCAATAGTATTTACACCATTATTGGTTAAATGTTTTATAAAAGCACTACCAATAATGGCACCTTTAGTATACTGCGTTGCTTGTTTAAAGGTGTCGCTATTATTAATCCCAAAACCTACAATTTGTGGGTTTTTTAAGTTTAGATCTGCAATGCGTTTGAAGTATGTGGTTTGTTTGTCTCCAAACCCAGAATTGCTTCCTGTTACACTTGCGCTACTAACCATGTAAATAAATCCGTTTGATATAGAATCTATAAAATTAATACGCTCTATAGAGGTTTGAGGTGTTATTAAAAACACATTTATTAATCCGTATTTTTCAAAAGTGGTTTTGTATTGGTCGTTATAGACATCTACTGGTAAATCTGGAATAATCAATCCGTCAATCCCAATTTGTTGACACTTTTTACAAAAGGCTTCTACACCATATTGTAGGATTGGATTAAAATAACCCATAATGATTAAAGGTATAGATACCGTTTTTCTAATGTCTTTTAATTGATTAAACAAAACATCTGTAGTCATCCCGTTTTTTAAAGCTTCTGTAGAGCTTGCTTGTATAGTTGGACCATCTGCTAACGGATCACTAAAAGGTAAGCCGATTTCTATCATATCAACTCCGTTTTTTTCTAGGTTTTGAAGGATTGAAACAGTATCATTTAAACTAGGATATCCTGCTGAAAAGTAGATGGATATTAGTTTTTTGTTTTCTTTGAGTTTTTGATTTATTCTATTCATGCTTACTTGCTGCGAAAGGGGACTTTTTTTACTGTTTTTTATTCCCAATTATTTTCATTTTTATTTACTGCTTCACTTTTTTAGACCTCACAGGTTTTTAAAGCCTGTGAGGTCTTTTACGTTTGAGTCGGTGCGTTAAGGATTGAGGCATTTGTTGAAGCTCCTCGAAGAGAGCGACTGCCGAAAGCCTGACTTTTTGTGATCCTGTAAGGTTTTTAGAACCTGACAGGTATGAGCAAAAAGTAACGCCATAATTAGACTACAGCTTAAAATAATCAATATAATTCTGTAAATCTTTATCGCCTCTTCCTGATAAATTTATTACCACAACGTCATCTTTTTTAAAGTTATGATCATTAAAAATAGCTAAGGAATGTGAGGTTTCTATTGCTGGAATAATACCTTCTAACTGGCTTAATTCTAAACCAGCTGTCATTGCATCATCATCGGTAACAGAAATAAACTGAGCGCGACCAGTTTTATACAAATGCGCGTGCATTGGGCCAACTCCAGGATAATCTAGTCCAGCCGAAATTGAATAAGGTTCTGTAATCTGTCCATCTGGTGATTGCATTAACAGGGTTTTACTTCCATGTATAACTCCTTCTTTTCCTAAAACAGAGGTTGCAGCGCTTTTACCAGATTGTATTCCTTTTCCAGCAGCTTCTACAGCAATTAATTTAACATCAGTATCGTCTAAATAATGATAAAATGCACCTGCTGCATTACTACCACCTCCAACACAAGCTACTACATAATCTGGTTTTTCTGTACCTTCTTTTTCTTTAAGTTGCCATTTGATTTCTTGAGATACTATTGCTTGAAAACGCGCTACCATATCTGGATAGGGATGAGGTCCTACAACGCTTCCGATAATATAATGCGTGTCAACTGGATTGTTAATCCAGTCGCGAATAGCCTCGTTTGTAGCGTCTTTTAATGTGCGACTGCCAGATAATGCTGGACGTACTTCTGCACCTAGCATCTTCATTCTGGCAACATTTGGTGCTTGACGTGCTATGTCAATTTTGCCCATATAAACAATACATTCCATTCCCATTAATGCACAAACTGTAGCTGTTGCAACACCATGTTGTCCTGCTCCAGTTTCGGCAATAACACGTGTTTTGCCTAAACGTTGTGCTACTAATATTTGTCCTATAGTGTTATTAATTTTATGTGCACCAGTATGATTTAAATCTTCTCGTTTTAAGTAGATTTTAGTTTTGTATTTTTCACTTAGTCGTTTAGCAAAATAGAGTGGAGAAGGACGTCCAACATAATCTTTTAATAATTGATCAAACTCTTCTTTAAAAGAAGGTTCTGCCATTATCTTAAGATAGTTTTGTCTTAATTCTTCTACATTTGGATAGAGCATTTCTGGGATGTATGCACCACCAAATTCTCCATAATAGCCTTTTTTGTTAATATTATATGTCATGGTTATTAGCTATTAATTTTTCTTTAAATACGTTTAATTTACTAATGTCTTTTAAGCCTAAGTTGGTTTCAAACTTACTGTTTAAGTCTAGTGCGCAACAAAAAGCAGACTCTGGTCTTTTTAAGAATTTTATAACAGAATCTAATTCGTTTAATCCTATTCCACCACTTAGAAAATAGGGTTTAATAGATGGGTATTTTTTTAATACGTTCCAATTAAATGTATAACCGTTTCCGCCTATATGCTTTCCTTTTGTGTCAAACAAATAAAAATCACAAACCTCTTCATAAGGTTCTAAGAGGTTAAAATCAAAATCATTTTTTATAGAAAATACTTTGATTACAATACAGTTTAATGCTTTTAAACGCATGCATAATTCTGGGGTTTCGTTACCATGTAATTGTACACCTTGTAAATTGTGTTTTTCAATTATCCCTTTAATAAAATCAAAAGTTTCATTAACAAACACACCTATTTTTTTGATGCTTTCTGGTAATTCTGGAATAACCGTATTGAAATACCGAGGTGATTTTTTATAAAAAATAAAGCCCATATAATTAGGTTCTAAGACCGCAACATCCAAGATGTTGTTTTCTTCCTTCATACCGCAAATTTTTAATTTCATGATTTTAAATTTTTTATAAATTGATTAGCACTTTCGCCTGCGTTATTTGTTTTCATAAAGTTTTCTCCAATTAAAAAGCCTTTAAAACCATAAGGTTTTAGTGTTTTTATGGCTTCTGTACTACTTATTCCGCTTTCAGAGATTTTTACGAAGTCATTAGGAATTAATTTACTTAATTGTTTACTCGTTTCTAAACTAACTTCAAAGGTTTTTAAATTTCTATTATTTATTCCAAATAGGTCTAAACTTGGCATAATAGATTTGTATAATTCTGCTTCATTATGTACTTCTAAAAGTACCTCTAAATTCAAGCTTTTTGCTAATTCTGAAAATTGTTTTATTTCTTCTTTTGAAAGAATTGCTGCGATCAATAAAATAACATCTGCTCCATAGGCTTTAGCCTCGATTATTTGATAAGGATCAATGATGAATTCTTTACGTAGTAAAGGTAAATTGCAGCTAGAACGCGCTGTTAATAAATCATCTAAACTACCTCCAAAATATTTTCCGTCGGTTAAAACAGACATGCCACACACACCAGCGTTTTCATAACCTTTGGCAACATCAAAAATATTTAAATCGTGATTAATAACTTGTTTTGAAGGCGAACGACGTTTGTGCTCTGCTATAATGCCAGAGCTACTTTCTTTTAGTTTTTTTGAAAGTGAAATGGTTTTACGTTCAAACAATATTGATTGCTCTAATTGTTTTATAGGAATGAGTTGCTTACGAAGATTAACTTCTATGCGTTTGTCTCTTGTTATTTTATCTAAAATGTTCATTTTTCACTTTTATTTCTGCATTTCAATGTTCAATTCTGCAAATTGATTTTGGACTTTATTATTTGCTACATTTTGTTTTAATCTCAAATATTTTCATTTTACTTACTACTTACTACTTACTACTTACTACTTACTACTTACTACTTACTACTTACTACTTACTACTTACTACTTACTACTTACTACTTACTACTTACT
>JALZUT010000044.1 GCA_023300575.1 Olleya sp. | reverse complement strand
TTGTTATTGTATTTGGTGTAAATACGTCCACCAAGTTTGTTTCTGCCTTCAATAATTTTGACGTCAATATCTAAGGTTTTTAAGTAGTAAGCAAGTGTTAACCCTGTTAATCCTGCGCCAATAATAAGAATATCTGTGTGTTTGGTTTTCATTGGCTATGCGTTATAATCACAAATATATCTATTGTTTTTTATTTCAATTTAGAATATTAGCGTATTATGATTATTAATTTAATTCTAAAAAAAAAAGTGACTGCCTTATTTGGCAATCACTTTTTAATTTTAATCTATATTTTAGACGAGTCTAAAATAAACCTTTTACTTTACCAAGTAAACCCGCAGCGTCTCCACCTATTAAACCAGCTATGTTAGAGATATCAAATCCGCTATCTTCAGCATTACTAGATAAAAACTTTTCTTTGATGCTATCAAGTACATCTGGCGCTATATTGCTAGCTTCAGTTTGTGCTTCTTCTGCGTTCATTCCATTATTTTGTAATGCTCCTGTTAGTTTTCCAACTAAACCTTGAAACATACCATTGTCTTTAGTTTCAGTTCCATCATTAGAGAATAAACTTGTAATAGTACTTAAATCCCCAGATTTTACTTTATCAACAAGACTGCTAATTAAATCAGAAGAACCTTGTTCTGCTGCAGCTTGTGTTGCTTCTGCTCCAAGTGAATTTGGACCCATTTTCTCTTTAAGTTTGTCTAAGGCTAAGTTTTTTAGTAAATCGAACATAATTTTTTATTTTGTTTTTATAATTATTAATTGATGTTAAATTACTGTAATGCTTTCTGAAATTGAAATTAGAGTTTAATAATTTATTATTTATCGATGATATGCATAATAATCCTTTGAGAGGTAAATAATTTTATGTGTAAGGTTGTTTATTTATCAATAGTAATTTTAATATGTTTTATGCTATTATTTCTTTTTGGTCATACATTTCAAGGGTGTATGCATGATAAAACACTTCTTATTAATATTTGGTTTAACAGTTACGAAATGTAATTCCAAATATTCTTGTACTTACTCATCTGCCTGTAAGTGTCTAATATAACAGCGTTTTCTGGTTGCCCTAAACTTGGATCTTTGTCTAAGATTTGTTTTGCCCAAAAGCGAGCATGTTGAAGGATGTTGTGGTCTTTAACGATATCTGCAATACGTAAATTTAGTATACCACTTTGTTGTGTGCCCATAATATCTCCAGGACCACGAAGACGTAAATCGACTTCTGCTATTTCAAAACCATCATTGGTTCTTACCATCGTTTCGATACGTTTTTTACTGTTTTCTGATAGTTTGTGGCTTGACATAAGGATGCAATAGCTTTGTTCGGCTCCACGTCCAACACGTCCTCTAAGTTGGTGGAGTTGTGCTAGACCAAAACGCTCTGCACTTTCTATAACCATTACAGATGCGTTTGGTACGTTTACGCCAACTTCAATTACAGTTGTTGCAACCATAATATTAGTTTCGCCTTTTACAAAACGTTGCATTTCAAACGCTTTATCTGCAGGTTTCATTTTACCATGAACGATAGAAATTTGATAGTCTGGCATCGGGAATTCTCGCGACAAACTTTCGTAACCATCCATCAAATCTTTGTAGTCCATTTGAGCGCTTTCTTGGATCAATGGATAGACAATGTAGACTTGTCTTTTTTTAGCAATTTCGTCACGAATAAATCGAAATACTTTTAGTCTATTTGAGTCGTATCTATGGACTGTTTTTATAGCCTTTCTACCAGGTGGTAATTCGTCAATTATAGAGATGTCTAAATCGCCATAAACAGACATGGCTAATGTCCTTGGTATTGGTGTTGCAGTCATCACCATAACGTGAGGAGGGAAGGTATTTTTTTTCCAAAGTTTAGAACGTTGCTTAACTCCAAATCGGTGTTGTTCGTCAATAACAGCTAAGCCTAAATTTTTAAATTTGACCTTGTCTTCAAGTAATGCATGCGTGCCAATTAGGAGGTCTAATTCGCCATTTTCTAGCATTTCGTGTATTTCTCTTCGTTGTGAAGTTTTACTTGAACCTGTTAATAGTTTAATACTGATTTTTAATTCTTTACAAAGCTCAAATAATCCATTATAGTGTTGTACTGACAAAATTTCAGTAGGCGCCATTAAGCAAGCTTGAAAACCATTGTCAAGCGCTATTAATATTGACATTAGTGCAACTATGGTCTTTCCAGAGCCTACGTCACCTTGTAATAAGCGATTCATTTGTGCATTACTACCTAAATCTTGTCTAATTTCTTTAATTACACGTTTTTGAGCGTTGGTTAATTCAAACGGTAAATGGTCTTTAAAAAATGAATTAAAATGGGTTCCAACTTTTTTAAAAGGGAATCCTTTTATCTTGGTTTTATGTATTAAATTCTTCAGAATTAATTGTAATTGTATGTAAAATAATTCTTCAAATTTTAGTCTAAATTGTGCTTTAGAAAGCGCATCAGAATCTTCCGGAAAATGGATACTAAAAAGGGCTTTAGATTTTGAAATTAATTTGTTTT
>JALZUT010000043.1 GCA_023300575.1 Olleya sp. | reverse complement strand
TCATTTAGTTTTAATTGGCGATTTTGTAGATAGAGGTAAAAATGTGACTCAAGTACTGTGGCTTATTTATAAGTTAGAGTATCAAGCAAAACAACAAAACGGAGAGGTCCATTTTATTTTAGGTAATCATGAAATACTAAATTTTCATGGAGACCATAGATACAATCGTGGCAAATACATAAAAGCAGCTCAAGCTATTAGTAAACTTGAAGATAAAAAAGAGGCTACTAAATTTTTATACTCTAAAAATTCTGAATTAGGAAAATGGTTAGCTACTAAAAATGTAATTGAAAAAATTGGAGATTACATCTTTGTTCATGGCGGATTAAGTCCAGAACTGATTGATTACAAATTAAGCCTTGAAGACATAAATACTATTGCGCGTAAAAGATTTGATGGTCTTGAAACCATTAAAAATAAGACACAAAAATTTCTTTACAGTTCAAAAGGTCCTTTTTGGTATAGAGGTTTAGTTACTAAACGTAATAACTACAACAAAATAACAGTTTTGCAGCTTAATACTGTGTTAGACTATTATGATGCAAAAAAAATAGTAATTGGTCACACACCTGTAGAAGATGTTTCAACAGATTTTGATGGTAAAATCATTAGAACAGACGTTATACATGGCACACAAATGTTTTCTATCATAACTAAAGGTTTGCTTATCGAAGCTAATCAAGAGTTTGTTATTGATGCTATTTCTAGAAAAAAACCTTTAAAAAAGGAATTATAAAGACATAAAATAGGCATCAAGATTGGTCATCCTTTCATTTAACCAAGAGGTTAAATACTTATAGTGAGCTTCGTTTGAAATGTCATTTAACGTGTTTTTCCAAATCAATTGTTCTCTTTCATAGATTTTTTCTTCTGTAAATTTAGTGTAGACTTCATCTATTTTTGACAACAATTCTTCATTACTAAAAGCATTGGATCTTAAATCAAGCCATCTCGCTTTTAATTTAGCATTATAACCATTTGGATTTAATTTTATAAGCCTATTAAAAAGTCCATTCCCTAATATATCTTTAGAGATAGCCTCACGTTTTCCGACTTGAATAATACCCATTACACCATCTAAATCCCAGGCAACAAAAAAGTAAGGTTCGTTTTTGTTATACTTTGCTAAATAATAATTCTTACCTAAATTATCTGTTGCTCTAACTGTATTTATAAAAAGATAATAATCAATTACGTTAGATAGTTTTACTTCACGTTCAATACCATTTATAAATGCTGTATCAGTTCCGTTAACAACCAAATTAACAAACTTTGATAAATGTTGCCAATCTGCTTCATAATCTATAAAAGGATATTCTATTCTAAATCCAGCCCAATGCGGAAAAATACTTCTGTATTTTGGTGCTTTAGTAAAATCTGGACCACCATGATAAGAGTTTGCTTTATAAAGCTCACCATTTATAGATTTGTCAACATTTTTTTTAAGTTTTAGTTGTTTTCTGTCAATAGATTCAGAAAATTGATAGACACCATAATAGTGATTGTTTTTGAAGACGTCTACGAATTTTACACCAAATCCGCTTTTGGCTTCTGGTTCTTTTTCTAAATAATAAGGTTGGTGTATTGTTAACCATAATTTAGTAGAAACATAAGATCTAAGTCTTAATGGTTCATTAAACATCGCATCAAGAATCCAATCGTCATCACTACGTAAACCGTTAAATTTTACATCTTTTTTTTCTTTTGAAATACTATCTGTCCAAAATTCTAAATCAAAAGATTTTTTAGAAAATGACAATGACAAATTACCACGATGTCTTATCCCAATACTACTTTTAAGGTACGTATCGTCATTAAAATAAGTAAAAGATCCAGCTATTTTGTTTTCACTATTTATTGTAGAATCATCAAGTGTAATATGTACTAAAGGTAACTTAGAGATATACAAAACATAAGAATCCACCTTAGTAACCTTATTGGCTTCTGAGTATGAAAGGGGTTTATCAGTATCCGAAATAATAAAACTAGCATCAAACTTTATACTAGAAATTGTTTTATTTTCTAATAAAACAGAATCTAATTCTGCAACATGCCACACTATAATTTTATTAGCTTCATCAATACCGTAGCTTCCTTTGTTGGCTTCAATTTCTTGTCCAAAAATAACGCTACTAAAAAGTAAGAATAAAAGTGGTAATGCCTTATACAACAACTGTTCCATTGGTTTTTTAGATAATTTATGTTAAGTAAAAATAGTGTTAAATAGATAAACTTTAGTACATGTATGCATATTGTTTGGTTGGTTACTATCAAAAATGAGTCCGTTAATATATAAGGTGATAAAATTTAAAAATTAATTATAATAAAACACCATTAATTATCTATTTTAAAGATTTACCCACTGTTAATAAATAAGGTTTTTATTCCTCATAAATAATTGTATTTTTACACATATCAAAACCAAATCTGATTAATGGGTAAAATTATTGCAATTGCCAATCAAAAAGGAGGTGTCGGTAAAACAACAACCTCAATAAACTTAGCTGCTTCACTAGGCGTTTTAGAAAAAAAAGTCTTACTTATAGATGCAGATCCACAAGCTAATGCAACCTCTGGTCTTGGTATAGATGTAGAAGCTGTAGAGATTGGTACATATCAATTATTAGAGCATACAAATAGTGTAAAACAGGCAATAGTAAAAACAGAGACACCAAATCTAGATATTATACCTGCACACATAGATTTAGTAGCTATTGAGATTGAGTTAGTAGACAAAGAACAACGCGAATACATGCTTAAAAAAGCATTGCAAGAGGTAAGAGAAGACTATGATTTTATCTTAATAGATTGTGCACCATCTTTAGGTCTATTAACTTTAAATGCGCTAACTGCTGCAGATGCTGTAATTATACCTATACAATGCGAATATTTTGCATTAGAAGGTTTAGGAAAATTATTAAACACTGTAAAAAGTGTACAAAAAATACACAATTCAGAATTAGACATAGAAGGCTTACTATTAACCATGTATGACTCGCGTTTACGCTTGTCTAACCAAGTGGTAGAAGAAGTGCAAAAACACTTTAACGACATGGTGTTTTCTACTATTATACAACGTAATGTCAAGCTAAGTGAAGCACCAAGTTATGGTGAAAGCATCATAGACTATGACGCTTCAAGTAAAGGTGCAAGTAATTACTTAAGCTTGGCAAAAGAAATTATTACAAAAAACTCCTAATTTATGGCGAAAGCAAATAAGAAACAGGCTTTAGGACGTGGACTTTCAGCATTATTAAAAGACCCAGATAACGACATACAATCTGCTAAAGATAAAAACGCAGATAAAGTAATTGGCAATATAGTAGAGCTAGACTTAGATGTGATAGAAATGAATCCGTTTCAACCACGTACTAATTTTAATGAAGAATCGCTTCGCGAATTAGCATCTTCTATAAAAGAATTAGGTGTAATCCAACC
>JALZUT010000042.1 GCA_023300575.1 Olleya sp. | reverse complement strand
AAATAAAATTCATGAGTACATTTAAAGTTTTAAAAAAAGAAGAAGTCGGAGAAAAAAACCAAGCAATCTTCGATAATTTAAGTAAAAATTTAGGTTTTGTTCCTAATATTTATGCTGCTATGGCACACTCAAATACTGCATTAGGTGACTATTTACAGTTTTCTAACTCTAAAACGTCATTAACTGCAAAAGAAAAAGAAGTAATTGACTTAGCAGTAAGCCAAGTAAATGGATGTAGTTATTGCCAATCTGCACACACAGTTATAAGTAAAATGAAAGGTTTAACAGATGACGAAATCTTAGAACTAAGACAAGGAAAAGCTTCTTGGGATGAAAAACTTAATACATTAGCAAACCTAGCAAAAGAAATAGCTGTAACTAGAGGTAAAGTAAGTGAAGCTACAAAAGAAGCATTTTTTAATGCAGGATACACGGAAGAAACACTTGTTGATCTAGTAATGGCTGTTGGAATTATTACTGTTACAAACACGTTTCATAATCTAACAGGTGTTGCTATCGATTTTCCTTTAGCTAAAGCACTATAAGGAACAACTATAAAATTAATATTAAATAATCAAATCTATAATCAAGAGCTTATTGCTCTAAAAAATTAATAAACAATGAAAAAATTAATCGCAACTTTAGTAATCGCATTATCATTTTTTACAACTAGTAATGCACAAGACAAAATGATGAAAGAAACAGTTACTAAAACTATTTCTTTAGAACAAACAAAAGGAGAATTTACACAAAAAGGAATAACAATCTCTGAAGGCACCTACACTTTTGAAATTGCAAATAACAATGCAGGAACAGATGTTGGTTTTGTATTATTACCTAAAGGTAAAGATGCTTCTAAGCCAGAAAACCATATTAAAACAGCATATGTAACTAGCGTTGTTAAAGAAGGTGAAACACAAACATCTAATCCTACTACTTTAGCAAAAGGTGAATACGTATATTTTTGCCCTCTAAATAAAACAGAACAATATACTTTAACTGTAGAGTAATCATTAGCTTTTAAGTTGTTCTAAAAATTCCTGTCTTCGATTACGTGAGACAGGAATTTTTTTGTTTCCTGTTAAAATAACATAACCTTCATTTAAGTATTTTTCTATATAGCTTAAATTAATTAAATGTGATTTATGTACTAAATAGAAATTACTACTCTCTAACAGTTTATTAAAGTGACCAATACTGTTAGAGCTTAGTAATGGTTTACCTGTTTTTAAATGAATTTTTGTGTAACCTGTTTCGCCTTCACAATGCAGGATATCTTCAATCTTTACAAACTCTAACCCTTCTACAGACGGTATAATAATTTTCTTTTTTTGAAACGTTTGAATCCCTAAATTTTCTATTAATTGTTTGTTTTTAACAAGCGAAGATTTTTCTTCTATATTAGCTTCTGCATTGTTTATTGCAGTAACTAAATCTGTATTATCTACTGGCTTTACTAAGTAACCAATTGCACAATGTTTAATAGCTTCTATTGCATAATTATCAAAAGCTGTGGCAAAAATAATCTCGAAGTCAGGGTTTTCGAATTGTTTTAACACATCAAACCCACTTAGTTCTGGCATTGCAATATCTAAAAATATCAAGTCAGGTTTTAATGTTTTGATCAACTCAATACCTTCTTTTGGGTTTTGGGTTTCGGCAATTACCTCAACATTTGGACATAAACGCTCTAGCTTATTTTTAAGTATAGCTAGTGCTTTACGCTCGTCATCAATTAGAATGGTTTTAATGGTCATAATCTGCTACATTTTAATCCTCTTTAAAAATTAAAGTGACTTTGGTTCCTGTTTGTTCGGAGACATCTAAACGGTCTACAATAGTAAACTCAACATCCCACTTTTTACTCTCTTTTAATAATGCTAAGCGTTCTTCTAACACAAAACTAGAATGTTCTGTATGCGTTGTTTGGTCTTTCGCTTTTTTCATAGCTTTAGTTTTGTTTATACCAATACCATCATCTGTTACTTCTACCTTAAAACTTGTTTCGTTTATGCTAGAAAAAGTAATAGAAACTTCACCTTTTCCTTTTTTATGAAAAACACCATGATTGATCGCATTTTCTAAAATGGGTTGCAAAACCATTGGTGGTAAAAACAACTCTTCTGTATCTAAGTTTTTAGATACACTAATTTTAAAATCAAAATCGTCTTCAAAACGCAATTTTTCGATATCTAAATAGTTTTTTAATAACAAGATTTCATTTTCTATAGAGATACTTTGCTTACGCGAATACTCGAAAAACTGACGCATTAATTTTGAAAACTTAGCCAAATAATCTTCGCTTTTTTCGACTTCGTTTAATTGTATATAATATTGAATTGCGTTTAAGGAATTGTGTACAAAATGCGGATTCATTTGTGCGCGTAGTGCGTTTAACTCTAGCTCGTGTTGACGTTTTTGATTGTTTAGTTTGGATTCTAATTGTTCTTGTATGAGTTTGTTTTTACGGTTGTTGAAAGTTGTAAATAAATACACTGTAGACACTACTATAAGTAATGCTACAACTGATAAAATTAGTATAATATTATTAATATTTAATTCTCCTTTAAGCATAAAAAACTCTTAATAAATGAACCATATAGAATTAGGTTTAAAATTGTTAATACTAGTCTAAATGGTAAAGCATTTCTATCAATCATATCCCAAGTTAAAGCCATAGGTAAAAACCCTATATAAAAAATCAGAATACCTGTAACAATCCAAAACTGTTGAGAACCTGTGTAATTAATAGCTTTTTCACTATTTAAAAAATTATTAAAAAATAGTGTAGCACATATAATAATTATGATGCTATTTGGTATAAAAGGAATCGTCCATAAATCAGTCCAAAAACGCTCTTTAATTATAGAGTAACCTATTGTTAATAAAAAAACTAAACTTAATCCTTTAATAAGTCTTTTGTTTTTTAAAATTTGATAAAACCAGAATAAGTAAAATGAAATAGTTAGTATCGTAAAAATATTATAAATATAAAGGTTTTTACTACCTATAAAGGAACCAACTACTTCGTTAAATACAACGTAAATCAAAAAAAACAAGAAATACCTTTCTGATGAATTTTTATATTTTTTCCAATTCAAAATTGCTACTATAAGTGCTGCAATTTGAACTGACATTATTATTATACTTGTTAAGTTTATCATTTTTAGTCTCCTCCTTCAAATTCTGTTGGTGGCATACCAGCATTACCATAATTATAAGATTTTACGTTATAATTATTTATATTCTCTGACGGTTCTGGATCTCTTACTCCTTCTCTATAAGTAGGTGTAAAAAACACTGTGTTTTTCATTTCTCCTTCAATTTTTTTAGCACCAAAATAGACTCTAATTCCTGGGTTTTCTAATCCTTGAGTTTCGGTTTCTTCTTTTACAAAATTTAAATAATCTTGCATTACTTTTAAGTCAAACCAAATATCTCTTACATCTTCTGGCATTACACCATTATTTACTGCAATAATTTCGGGTAAGTTTTCATATTTTGTTTTATAGGCTTCTTCATAAGCATTTGCTTCTGCGCTTGTAATTAAGTCTGTTGGTAGATCAAAATTACAATTCTTAGATTTCTCGCACTCTTGAAAGAGTAAAAAAGACAATACTAATACGATAATTAATAAACTTTTTGTTGTTAAATTTTTCATTGTTAATTGATTGTTAGTTAGGAGTTAAGATTACTAAGGTAACCATTTTAAAATTCATTTATAATACCAAAGCTTCCAGTAAAAACTCCAGATACCGTATTATTATTTTCATCTAAAAAAGTATAAGAGCAATCAATATTCCCTGTTCTTGTTACTAAATCTACTGTAAAAGAAATGATGTTTATCGATCCATTTCCTGTTAAACCAATCTCATAGATTGTTGCATTAGTTTCGTCTGGTTCTCCGTATTGCACCCCATTATCAACAAAAGTATCTGTGTAGTTTGTAATATTTGTAATAGCTGAAGTTTCTCTATCTAAATTAAAATTACTATTATTTATAATTTGATTTGTAACCGCTTGCTCTGAAGTTACATCTGTATTAGAAAATTCTACCCATAATACTGCACCTTGTGTTGTTGTGGTTTCTACAGAAGCTCCGTTTACATTATCCTCTATCATGTTTCCGTTTATAAATACTAATCCAAAACCGTCGTTGTATTGTGGTCCATCGTCCAATAATAGATACGCTTGATCTGTATCATATTGCACGCTAGAAATACTAAAAGAATTGGTCGATAAAGGTGGTGGTGACAATGGTGCTGGATCATCTGCTTCACAATTAAAGAAAAGTGTTAGGACTAAGACTACTAGTATTTTGATTAAATTTTTCATTGTTTTAAGTTTTATGATTCATCTTTATATAAAACCCTCTTTAATTTTGTTACCCTATTTTTAAAAATTAATTATTTTGAGCTTCTCTAATCATTTTTTCGTTGGGTATAATTGTAATGTTTACACGTCTATTTTTTGACCTTCCTGACGTTGTTGAATTGTCGTAAACAGGTTGTGTCTCTCCAAACCAATTTGTTGTAATTCTATTATTAGCAATACCTTTATTAAGATCTAAATAACGTGTTACAGCATTTGCACGGTCTTGCGACAGTTTTAAATTTGATGACATAGACCCTACATTATCTGTGTGTCCTTCTACCAGAATATTAGTATCCGGATATTCGGCAATAACATTAGCTAATTTGTCTAAGGTACTTTGTGATGAGGTATTTAAATATTTTTCTCCTGTACCAAAGTAAACACCACTACCTTCATCAAAAGTTACAATTATCTTATCTTCTATACGTTCTACCATTGCACCCGGGATTTCATTTTCAATTTTTTGTGCTTGTTTGTCCATTTTATTACCGATTAGCACACCTGCTACACCTCCTAAAACACCTCCAATAAGAGCGCCTTCTTTACTTTTACCACCTTTACCAACGTTGTTACCAAGTATACCACCAAGTACAGCACCACTTGTTGCACCTATAACTGCGCCTTTTTGTTTGTTATTTGCGTTTTTAGTCGCTTTACATCCTGATAAATTTAGTGTCATAGCTAACATTAATACTGTTAGAAATCCTATTTTTATTATTTTTTTCATAATATTATTTTTTTGTAAAATTCATTTTTAATGTAAAAGGTTTACCGTTTACATTTACTGTTTGTTCCCATTGCATATTAGTATCTGACAACTGATTAAGTCTTAATCTAAATCCTGCATTATCGACACTTTTCCCTTTTTTATTTGTTGGCTTTAGTAAAAAATTATATAATCCAGTAACAGGATCTATTTCTTGTATTGTAAAAATAAAATACCTAGTATCACTGTCACAATCGCCAGAACTTAAGGTGTAATTCCCTGTATTATTGTTTGGTATAAATTGCCAAGAGCTGCCTTCAAAACAGGCTTGTGTAGCATCCTCTATAAGCGAAATTTTATAGTTCCCGTTTTCGTTATGTGTTACTTGGGTAAGTATCCAACTTCCTTTTATTACTTTTTTAGATTGTCTTACTGTTTTAGAGCTTCCGCAAGCAGAAAGCATAATTGCAAGTAAACCAATGATTATTATTTGTTTCATGATCTGTTTTTTATGTTTTGATTTCTCTTATTTAATACTTTTAAAAAAACTCAAGACTAAAACGTTTTTAACCTTGAGTTTTAGAGACTAATTCAAATTATTA
>JALZUT010000041.1 GCA_023300575.1 Olleya sp. | reverse complement strand
ATAAATAAATAAACAAATTACTTCATCAACAAATTAACTAATGAGTAATACAATTACAAATATCAATTTTAACTTTCCAAACCAAAAAAGTGTTTACAAAGGAAAAGTAAGAGCAGTTTATAATATAAATGACCAACAGCTGGTTATGATTGCAACAGATAGGCTAAGTGCTTTTGATGTTGTTATGCCAAAAGGAATACCGTTTAAAGGACAAATCCTTAATCAGATTGCAACTAGTATGATGAAGGCAACCGAAGATTTAGTTCCAAATTGGTTAACCGCAACTCCAGATCCAAATGTTGCAGCTGGACATATCTGCGAACCTTATAAAGTAGAAATGGTAATACGTGGCTACATGTCTGGTCATGCAGCTAGAGAATATAAATTAGGAAAACGGATGCTTTGTGGTGTTGCAATGCCAGATGGTATGAAGGAAAATGATAAATTTATAGAACCTATTATTACACCAGCTACAAAAGCAGAAATGGGTGATCATGATGAAGACATTTCTAGAGAGGATATTTTAAAACACCATATTGTTAGCGAAGAAGACTACCTAGTTTTAGAAGATTACACAAGAAAACTGTTTCAAAGAGGAACCGAAATAGCAGCTTCAAGAGGTTTAATTCTAGTAGATACTAAATATGAATTTGGTAAAACCAAAGACGGAGAAATTGTATTAATTGATGAGATTCATACACCAGATTCATCACGTTACTTCTATGCAGATGGCTATCAAGAAAGACAAGATAACGAGGAAACACAAAAGCAACTCTCTAAAGAATTTGTTCGTCAGTGGTTAATTGCTAATGATTTTCAAGGATTAGAAGGTCAAACTGTTCCAGAAATGAGTGATGCTTACATTCAATCCGTATCGGAACGTTACATAGAGTTATACGAGAATATTATGGGAGAAAAATTTGTGAAAGCAGATGTTTCTAATATTCAAAAACGTATAGAAGAGAATGTTTTGGAGTATTTGAAATAGTATTTTAAATTTAATTATAAAAAAAGACCTTTCATTTAAAAGGTCTTTTTTTATGAAATTGATTTTAGTAATTAAACAATCAGTTTTTTAATTTATAATATAAGTTTCTAATCTTTCCATAGATATAAGTATTAGTCCTAACATAATAAAAAGAAATAACACAAACTACTATCATAAAGAGTGTTGCTCCTATAATTGCTTCTGCAGGAGTTAAACTTTGATATAAAAAACGTTTTAAACCTAATCCAGTAAAACTGCCATATATAATTATAAAATGGATTACATAAATAGAGAGTGTTTTTTGACCAATTCTGGTCACAATATCTTGTTTTAAGTAGCTCTCAAAAGTGTAAAATAGCCCAAATAGTATAAAGACATCTCCTAATCTGTTAAATAAAAAATTATAGCTAGCACTTCTCATAAATAAAGGGATTTCAAACCATTTGTCTAGTGTTACCAAAGCAAAAGAAGAGTAGTTCAATAACAAAAATCCAAAGACAGAAAAGGCAATTATCTTAATAGTTTTGTAATGATTTAGCGTTCCGAATTTAGAAAAGAATACCGCAATAAATCCACCAAAACACACATAACCAAACCAAGGTAGTATTGTAAAGACTGATCCATTTTGTGTACTTAAATAGTTAGAAAAAAGAACGGGTACATTTTCGAGAGCTAAATCACGATAAAGCGGTTCGGATACAAAAACACTAACTCCTAAAACTAAAAACACGATTGCTAATAGCCATTCGTTTTTAAAACAGATAGTGTATAAAGCAATTATTAGTAATAATGACAAGCCTATGCATTGCAAAACATCTACTTCTAAAAAGTTAAGTTTTATTGTTCCAAACATCAAGTCTATAAAAGAGAAGCGTAATACATAAGCTATAAGTATTAAGGATAAGCCACGTTGCACTCCTTTTTTAAGTCTTATATTATCTGTTCCTTTTATTTTTGCTTTTAGTAATAAAAACACAAACACAAGTCCTGTAATTGTAAAAAAAGCAGGTGCCGTAATACCTCTTAAATAATACCAAATATTATAAATAGTATTAGATTTATCTTTAAAAGCAGGATTTAAAAGCGTGTCTATAAAGTGACCCTGCAACATCATTAAAATGGCAAATGCCCTAACTGCATCAAGAAAAAATAAGCGAGTTGGTTTCAAAAAAATAGGGTGTTAGTTTTGTAAAGATAATGGTTATATTTAAAGTCTAAAATGTAGGATTAGTATGTATGATAAAATAAATGAGTTTGTTAGTGATTTTACATCATTTGTTTGGGGTTTACCTTTATTACTCTTACTAATTGGAGGTGGTACTTACCTTTTAATACTCTCAAAATTTTTACCATTTCGATATTTAGGACATGCTATACAAATATTACGTGGTAAGTATGATAATAAAGATGATGAAGGAGAAATCACTCACTTTCAAGCTTTAACAACAGCGCTATCATCAACCATTGGTATGGGAAACATTGCAGGTGTAGCAGTAGCTATTTCTATTGGTGGACCAGGAGCTGTATTTTGGATGTGGATTAGTGCAATAGTTGGTATGTCTACTAAGTTTTTTACTTCAAGTTTAGCAGTAATGTTTCGTGGTAAAGATAGTGCTGGCAATATACAAGGTGGTCCAATGTATTTTATAATTGAAGGTTTGGGTAAACATTGGAAACCATTAGCAGTATTTTTTAGTGTGTGTGGTTTATTAGGTGCATTGCCAGTCTTTAACGTCAACCAATTAACACAAGCTATTAATGATATTATATTAATTCCTAGTGGCGTAAAAGTAGACTTTTATACAAACTTATATATTGGTGTTGCTTTAGTATTAATAACCTCTGTAGTTATTCTAGGAGGTTTAAATAGGATTAGTAAAGTAGCTTCAAAACTAGTACCTGCAATGGTATTGTTATATTTTGTTTTAATACTTATAATTTTATTTGCTAATGTCCAAGTGGTGCCTCAATATTTCAAACTTATTTTAACAGATGCATTTGCTGCTAATTACCATCCAAAAGAGGATACCTTTTTAGGAGGTGTTTTAGGTGCTTTAATCATATTAGGAATAAAACGTGGTGCATTCTCTAACGAAGCAGGTATAGGTACAGCACCTTTAGCACATGGAGCAGCTAAGACTAACGAGCCTATTCGAGAAGGTTTAGTAGCAATGTTAGGTCCTGCAATAGACACTATAATTATTTGTACACTAACAGCCTTAGCTATTTTGGTAACAGGTGTTTGGAAATCTACAGATGCAAACGGAGTAAGTCTAACAGCAAACGCCTTTAGCAGTGTTATGCCAGTTTACGGTAAGTATTTATTGCTTATTTGTATAGTGGTATTTAGTGTGTCTTCTTTGTTTTCATATTCGTATTATGGGACCAAATGTTTGTCTTTTCTATTAGGAGATAAAAATAAACATTACTACAATTATTTTTATATTTTAAGTATAGTATTGGGTGCAACAACTTCATTAGCATTAATGATTAATCTTATTGATGGTATTTTTGCTCTTATGGCAATTCCAACCATGATAGCAACATTGCTTTTAGCACCAAAAGTAGTTAAAGAAGCAAAACGCTATTTTAAAAAGATGAAATCAATTAATAATTAAATTCCTTTTGTTAATTTTAAAAGGATTTAAACTAAATACTCATGAGTAACTACCACATAAAACATTTAGAAGAATATTACCAAGTTTATAGAAAATCGGTAAATAATCCTGAAGACTTTTGGGAAGAAATAGCTGAAGAACATTTTTTATGGCGAAAAAAATGGGATAAAGTGCTGTCTTGGGATTTCAAAAAACCCGAAGTCAAATGGTTTGAAGGTGCAAAACTGAATATTACCGAAAACTGTTTAGACAGACATTTATTGACTAGAGGAAACAAAACAGCTATTATTTTTGAACCTAACGATCCAAAAGAAGCTGCAGAACATATTACTTATAAAGTCCTGCATGAACGCGTTTGTAAAATGGCAAACGTACTAAAAGCAAAAGGAGTAAAACGAGGCGACCGTGTGTGTATCTATTTGCCAATGATTCCAGAATTGGTTTATGCTGTTTTGGCTTGCGCCAGAATAGGAGCAGTACATTCGGTAGTTTTTGCAGGTTTTTCTTCAACCGCTTTAGCAACTAGAATTAATGATTGCGATTGTAAAATGGTCATTACTAGTGATGGTTCTTATCGTGGAGCAAAAACGATTGATTTAAAAAGCATTGTAGACGAAGCCTTAAATGACTGTCCAGGAATAGAAAATGTTTTAGTAGCAAAACGAATCCATTCTGAAGTTACCATGACAGCTAAAAGAGATTTTTGGTTACAACCACTATTAGACGAAGCGTCTTCACTTTGCGATCCAGAGATTATGGATGCAGAAGATCCTTTATTTATTTTATATACTTCAGGATCTACAGGAATGCCAAAAGGCATGCTACATACTACAGCTGGTTATATGGTATATGCTGCTTACACGTTTAAAAATGTATTTAACTATAACGAAAATGATGTCTATTGGTGTTCGGCAGATGTCGGTTGGATTACTGGGCACAGTTATATTATTTATGGTCCATTAGCAAATGGCGCAACTTCGGTTTTATTTGAAGGCGTTCCTAGTTATCCAGATTATAGTCGTTTTTGGCAAATTGTAGAAAAGCATAAAGTGAATCAGTTTTATACAGCACCAACTGCTATTAGAGCTTTGGCAAAAGAAGGTTTAGAATACACA
>JALZUT010000040.1 GCA_023300575.1 Olleya sp. | reverse complement strand
ATATTTATGCAGATGAAATTAGATTAGTAGTACCAAATGGTGGAGATGTTGGTGGTGGAGATTCTATAATTAATTTTTCTGAATTAGATGTTGTAGCAAAGCAATAGTTTATCTCAGATCAACCACAACGAAATGGAAACACTTATAAAATTAATTACTTAGTACGAGCCTACTTTCGAAAATCCTCGCAGATTTTCTATTCAATTTGTATTTACTAACTTTAATGCTTAAACAACGCAACTAATAAAGAACTGTGTTAAAAAAAATAAAAAATAGACTTATACAAAAACGGTAAACTAACCTTCTTGATTTGTCAAAACTGGACTAATCTGTGACGAGTGTTTATTAAGGTTTTATTTTTAAATTACATTTTTACAAAAACTATATTTGTTTAAAAACATATATATATTATTCGTATTCAAGCTTAAAAAATAGAATTAGTTAAACAATTATTAAGTCAATAAAGAAGATAGCGATTTTTAGAATGCGCTTTGCGTTTCACAACAATTAAAAACAGATGAATTACTTCAAAAAAGGAGTGAAGGAAAATCTACGGACTATAAAACTTTTATTTCAAAGTGTAAATAAGTCGTAATCCTTAATACCAAACCACTATTTTTACAAAATCGTTTCAGCAAATCCAACTCAATTTTCAGTCAGTTAAATGCTAATTAAAAAACTATTTTTAAAAGTCTCACAAATTAAATGGATCCCAAAATGGATTGATTTACTTGGTATTACTCAGTATTTTAATTTAAAACGAAAGCTAAAAAGTAAAGTACAATATATAGAATTAAAAGTTAAAGGTTATAGCGGTTTAATCTACTTAAGACCAAATACATCTGACTATAAAATATTTAAACAAATTTTTATAGAAGAGGAATATAATGTTAGTTTTCCTTTAGAAGTTAATACCATTGTTGATGCAGGTTCTAATTGTGGATACTCTATTGTGTATTTTAAAAACAAATTTAAAGACGCAAAACTAATTGCTATAGAACCTGATGCGTCTAACATAGAAATAATTAATAAAAACACCAGTCATTATAGCAATATAGAACTAATACAAGGTGGTGTTTGGCACAAAAACACCGACTTAAATATCCTAAATAAGAATGCAGGTAAATGGGCTTTTAGAGTCATAGAAGCAGAGAAAGGTCATGGCGAGTTTAAGGGCTACTCTTTAGGTTCAATAATAGAAACCTATAATTTAAATACAATAGATGTCTTAAAAATAGATATTGAGGGGGCAGAAAAAATCGTTTTTGAAAATAACTACAAAAATTGGTTACCTAAAACTAAGTTTGGTTTTTTAGAACTTCATGAACACTATGCAGAAGGTGTTACAGACTTAGTACATTCTAGATTAAATAGCTTTGATTTTAAAGTGACTAACTCGGGCGAAAATTTAGTTTTTTTTAAATAAGATCTTAATTTAATTCAGAGCTAACCATTACTTTTGCCAAATGGTTTTATCTCAATACACCAAAGAATTTAAATACAATTGGAAGCTTGCAGCACCTGTAATGCTTGGTATGTTGGGACATACTTTTGTGAGTTTTGTAGATAACATAATGGTTGGGCAATTAGGTACTGCAGAGTTAGCTGCAGTGTCTTTAGGTAACAGTTTTATGTTTATCGCTATGTCTTTAGGTATTGGTTTTAGTACCGCAATTACACCTTTAGTTGCAGAAACAGATAGTGCAAAAAATTTTAAGGAAGGTAAGTCAGTGTTTAAACACGGATTGGTTTTATGTACTGTTTTAGGTGTTTTACTCTTTTTACTGCTCCTGTTAGCAAAACCATTACTGTATGTAATGAAACAACCTGTTGAGGTTGTAGAGTTAGCAATTCCGTATTTAGATTTAGTTGCTTTTTCTTTGATTCCGTTAATATTTTTTCAAGGTATTAAGCAATTTAGTGATGGCTTGTCTTTAACTAAATACCCAATGTATGCTACTATCTTAGGTAATATAGTTAACGTAGGTTTAAACTACTTACTTATTTTTGGTAAGTTTGGTGTTCCAGAATTAGGGATAGTAGGTGCAGCTTATGGGACTTTAGTTTCTCGGTTTATAATGGTTGGTTATTTGTGGTGGTTATTAAAAGGTCGTGAACGCTCTAAAGCCTATTTGATAGATATTAAGTTTTTTGTTTTAGATACATTGATGTTTAAAAAAATAATCAATTTAGGTATGCCTAGTGCCATGCAAATGTTTTTTGAGGTTGCAATTTTTACAGCTGCAATTTGGCTAAGTGGCTTATTAGGTAAAAACCCTCAAGCAGCTAACCAGATAGCTTTAAACTTAAGTACTATGACCTTTATGATTGCAATGGGATTAAGCGTTGCTTCTATGGTTAGAGTAGGAAATAAAAAAGGATTACATCAGTATTTAGAATTGCGTCGTATTGCGTTTTCACTCTTTTTATTAGGTACTATTTTTGCTGTTATTTTCTGTTTAATCTTCTTAATATTTCATGACTATTTACCACGTATTTATGTAGATTTAGATGATGCAATAAACTTTAATGATAATATGGAAGTCGTTAGCATAGCTTCAAAATTATTAATAGCAGCAGCTATATTTCAGATAAGTGATAGTATTCAAGTTGTTGTTTTAGGCGCTTTAAGAGGTTTGCAAGATGTTAAAATCCCAACACTATTAACCTTTATTTCGTATTGGTTAGTTGGCTTTCCAGTAAGCTGGTATTTTGGTAAAGAAGAGGCTTATGGTAGCTTCGGGATTTGGTTAGGTTTATTAGCAGGCTTGACTAGTGCTTCTGTTTTGTTGTTTATCAGATTTAATTATTTAACTAAAAAGTTAATTAATGAAAATGTCTAATTATGACTGGTTAAGCAAAGCTAATACCTATTTAGTCATTGGCTACGCTCGAACTAACAAAACAGCTATATTTGTAAAACTTTAAATACTTAAAACTTTTAACTCAAAATGGACTTACCAAAATACATACTAGGCGATAATACAGATTTTCCTAATGCAATATTCGTTATACATACAGAGTTTCCAAGATTTATTATCAATCTAGAAGATGATGAGGTAGAGTGGTTTGAAGATTTTGATCAACATGATGAAAAGGAATTAGAAACAGAAACTGAAAATCTTATTAAAGGAGCTACTGCTTTTTACGACAGAGAAGTAGAACGTTACGAAGATTAATTTACCAGTCATTACGAGACGCTTTTTAGCGACGTAACATTCTTTTTTAATTATAGAAAATCACAAATGCTAGAACAACTAATAGAATACGATAAAGCACTCTTTTTATTTCTTAATAATTTAGGTAGTAATACTTGGGATAGTTTGTGGCTTGTTATTACTAATAAGTTTTCTTTTATTCCTTTATATGCTATTTTGTTGTTTTTAATTTTTAAAAAACTAGGGTTAAAAGGATTATTATTAATGGTTTTAGTTGTTGTGTTAATGGTAACATTTACAGACCAAATAACTAATGTTTTTAAGCGTGGATTCGAGCGTTTAAGACCTTGTCGTCAAGAAGGTGTTATGGAGTATATGCGTTTTATAGCTGTACGTTGTGGCAAATATGGTTTCTTTTCTGGACATTCGTCTAATACAATGGCTGCAGCTATTTTTGCGGGTTTACTTTTGAAGCCTTACTATAAAAACCTCATTTATATATTAGTGTTTTGGAGTATTGTAGTTGCTTACAGTCGCATTTATGTAGGTGTACATTATCCTTTAGATATTATATGTGGAATGCTGTTTGGTGTATTTTCAGGATTTATATTCTATAAGTTTGCTAAGTATATCTTAAAACGCGTTTCTATTTCTTAATAAGAATATAGAATGAGCTTTTTAAACGTGGCTATTTTTTGTAGATTAGTGTCATTTTAGAGCAAAGCAAATAATATCATGTAGGTTTTGAAGCATGTTTGTTTAATGTCTAGTAGATATAAAATCGTTCCATAACCAGTCAAGTTGGTCAATCATGTTTTATGTCTCTGTTTAAAAGAAGCTAGCGTTTGTTTTTTGACAAAGTCAAGTAATGTTAAGCTGCTAATAAACCTTGTGTTTATTTAAGACTATCTACTTTGTAGTCTTTATTGGTTTCATTATTTTTATTTAAATCACGTCCTCTAGGCGCATCACCTTTAATCAATACCTTTTCAGAATGTAATAAGTTTGCAGCCTCAGCAGAATCTTTTACTTTTTTTGCACTACGTGCTAACATTTCTGCTTCAAACTCAGTTAAAACATTTTTTCTTATTCCTGTTGCTCTCCAATTAGATAATGGTCTGCAGTTTCTAGAAATACCTCTAGCTAATGCTAGAGCGTCTAATAATGCTTGATTTGCACCTTGTCCTTTAAATGGACTCATTGGGTGCGCCGCATCTCCAATTAGCGTTATTTTATCTCCTTTCTCTAACCATTCTGGTTTAAGTAATGTACGATCATAAACCGGATAACCAGAAACCTGGGCTTCTTGTGTTGCAGCTAAAATTTGCGGAATAGGTTCGTGCCACTTTGTTCTTTTAATCGCTTCTTCTTTAAGTGCTTTTGCACCTTGTTTGCTTAATACTTTAGCTTCTTTCTCTGTCATAGGAAAACTTAGTTGCCACATTATCGAGTTAGAATCGTAAGGCATCATATAAATGCGTTCATTACCATTTGCTGTTTGAAATACGGTTGCAGAATCTAACAAAGTACGATCTATATCATCTTTAACATTTTTTAAAGGACAGATACCTAATATCACAATACAATCTAGATAACGTAAAGGCGAAACAGTTTTATCTATTAATAATTTTCTAACAGTACTTCTAATACCATCGGCTCCAACAATAAGGTCTGCTTTAGTGTTTTTAATTTCACCATTTACTTGAAAACGCATAGAAATGCCTTCTTTTTTAGAGGCTTTAAAATCGACTAATTTATGATTCCATTTTAAAGTATTTTGGTCGCCAAGTTGTTCTAGTAAAGCTAAGCGTAAAGATTGACGTGCAATATGTATATTTGTATTCTTGCTCTTTTTTTCGGTATCTAATGGCATCCATTTTCTTTTTCCCCATTCACCAATAACGTTTCCGTTAGTAGTATGTACTATATGTTTTGTTGAAACGATTCCGTCTTCTAAAGCGCGTATACCAAATCCTTTTAAGGCTTTACTTGCTTGTTGAAGCGTTAGCCCATAACCTTGAGATCGTGCTTCAAAATTACGATCACGTTCATAAAGTGTAAAAGGAATGCCACGATGTAAACACGCTACTGCTAAGGCTACTCCACCAATTCCACCTCCAATAATAGCAATGTGTGGATAGTTTTCTTTATCTATGATTGGATTATTAGTAGATTTAATTAATCCAGAACCAGAACAGTTTAAACAGGAATGTCGTTTTCTTTTAGGAAAAATAGGAGGTGAGCCTGTATCATTTTCCTTTTCAAATTGATCTAAAGCGACTTGGTATTGTTTTTTAACTTTCTTGCTGAGCTTTCTGCTTTTTTCACCTTGTCCTTTACAGTTTTGGCAAATAGACCAGTTTGTTTTTTTGTTATCAGGTTTTTTCAATTTTTATTTTGCTTTAATCCTAGCAAATACTCAGCAGCAACAAAAGGAGTCGTCTTATTATTTTCAATAAGTTTTAGCTGTTTTTGAAGTTCGTTTTTTATGTCAGTATTATTAAAGAAATCACTTTTTAGCTGTTCTTCAATGGTTTGAATAAGCCAAAACTTGTTTTGGTCGTTTCGTTTAGAATAGAAGTAGTTATTTTGGACTGTAAGTTTTAAATAGTCCGTAATCATAGTGTAAATCTCTTCGATACCATCATTTTTAATAGCACTGCAAGTCACTACTTTTGGTTGCCACTTTGAAGTTTTTATAGGATACATGTGTAACGCACGATTAAACTCTACCTTTGCCAACTTAGCCCGTTTAGTATTGTCTCCATCAGCTTTATTAATGGCAATTGCATCTGCCATTTCTATAATACCACGTTTTATACCTTGTAATTCGTCACCAGCTCCAGCTAATTTTAATAGTAAAAAAAAATCTACCATGCTGTGTACAACAGTTTCACTTTGACCAACACCAACAGTTTCTATAATAATAGTATCAAAACCAGCAGCTTCGCAAAGGATAATAGATTCGCGTGTTTTTCTGGCAACACCACCTAAAGAATCTCCAGAAGCAGAAGGACGTATAAATGCATTTTTGTTTTTAACCAGCTCTTCCATTCTGGTTTTATCACCTAAAATACTTCCTTTAGTTAAAGAGCTACTTGGATCTACAGCTAGGACTGCAACTTTCTTGTTTTGTTGCGTTAAAAAATTTCCAAAAGACTCAATAAAGGTACTTTTACCAACACCAGGAACACCTGTAACACCAATTCTAACAGACTTGTTAGCATAAGGTAAACAGGCTTTAATAATCTGATTGGCTTGTGTTGTATGGTTTTGGTTTTTACTTTCTACTAAGGTAATAGCTTGGCTTAAAGCGGTAATATTTCCTTTTAAAAGTGCTGTAACTAAATCTTGAGTGGTGTGTTGTAATTTACGCTTAGCTTTAATTTTTGAAATGGCGACTTCACTAGTAGTTTCTGGAGAAGAAACCCCTTCGTTTTCTGTTAAAGCTGATTTTTTAATTTCTTTTTTAGTCAAAAAAATAATTTTTTACTGAACACTTTATACTTCAAACTGAACACTAGTCCTTAAGCGGAATTTCAATTTTTACATCATCCCAAGCCATGGTCATTTTTAAATCATCGGTAGAGTTGTCAAATGCAATGGTAAACTGTTCTACTGGTTTATTAAGTTTTTGAGCAGGAACTTCAATTTCAGCTACATCAAAATTAGGATCCCAACTAGGTTCCATCTTTTCGTTAACTCCCCAATCATATTGCTTAGAGTTAAACATCACTTTCCAATTATCTGCTTTAGGTTCTGACCAAAGTGTATATTTTCCTTTAGGTAAAGGTATTCCGTTTATAGATAAATCATGGTTGGTTTCAAAGGTTGTTGCTTCATTTGCACCTGTACGCCAAACTTTATTAAAAGGTACTAAAGCACCAAAAACAGGACGATCACGTTTAGAAGGTCTATTATATACCACTTCAACTCTTAACTCATTAATCTTTATTCCAGCAGTGTCTTTTGGACTTAAAGGTTTAGTGAAAATGCCAGATTTAGTAAAAAATTGGAATCCTAAAACACTAATTATAATGATAAGTAGTAGGTATATGATTTTTTTCATTGGTTATTATTGTGAGTATAAATTAATTGCGTAACAAAATTAACCGAAATTTAGCACTAATAGTACCATAACACTTAAATTATTTAAAATTATTGCCTTAATTTTAAAAAAAATCAAACTTTTTTGCAACACTTTAATTTAGGTGTCGTCTTTATACTGAACACCAACCAAAAAACCAATTAAGTGAAAGTCGTTTCTTTAGACATAATCGAATTGTGTAAACAAAACAACCGAAAAGCACAATTGCAGCTTTATAAGCAGTATTGTGATGGCATGTATCATGTCGCGTTAAGGTTTGTTAATCACACAGCAGAAGCAGAAGATGTCGTGCAAAATGCTTTTATAAAAGCCTTTTCTAAATTACATCAATTTAAAGGCGATGTCACTTTTGGCGCTTGGTTAAAACGTATTGTTATTAATAAAAGTATTGATTACTTAAAATCTAAAAAGCAACGTTTAGTTGCCTTAGATGAGGTGCACCTAAAAGTTGTAGATACTGATACAAGTGACAAATGGTTAGTAGAAGATACAATTACAATAAACGAAATAAAACAAACAATTAACAGGCTTCCGGAAAAGTACAAGTACGTAGTCATGCTTTACTTAATAGAAGGTTATGACCATCAAGAGATTTCAGAAATTTTAAACATTACCGAAGTCGCTTCCCGTACACAATTATCCAGAGGAAAAGTAAAATTACAAGACCTTTTAAAATACAAAAATTATGGCTAAAGATATTAGAGACTTATTTGAAGCTGATAAAAAAATGTCTAATGAGCAACTATCAGAAGGACATGAAGCACGCTTTTTAGATAAGCTAGACACTAACTTACCACAAAAGAAGGAGTCTAAATGGACGTTTTTAAATATTGCAGCTAGCGTATTATTAATTTTTGGTTTAGGGTTTGGAAGCTATCAAGTTTTTAAAACAGATGGTAACACAACGTCAACAACTATTGTTAATACTGAAAGTGATAGTTTAGAAAACACAATGACACTTGGTGATATTTCTCCAGACTTAAAAAAGGTTGAAGATTACTACGTTGCTAATATCAATTTAGAATTGTCTAAAATGAAGTTGACACCAGAAAATAAAGAATTGTTTGATGGG
The DNA here is from genome assembly GCA_023300575.1 of Olleya sp. Classification (GTDB taxonomy): domain Bacteria; phylum Bacteroidota; class Bacteroidia; order Flavobacteriales; family Flavobacteriaceae; genus Olleya. The sequence goes on along the minus strand of JALZUT010000040.1, from coordinate 5,672 downwards.
TATTTACTACGGTTAGAAGAGTTAAATACAGAGTACACCAGTTTGTCTAAAGAGTTGACTGATAATGGTCCAGATGAGCATACTGTAAACGCTTTAATCAATAACTTAAAATTTCGTTTAAACTTAATGTATCGACTTAAAGATCAATTAAATCAGTTAAACACAATTGAGACTTCCCAAGGGTAAGTCATTAAAAAATCAAAAAAATGAAACACTTTAAAACTATATATTTAAAATTAATAATGTTGTTAGTAACGGTAAGCCTTACTGCACAACAAAGGTTAAGTAAAATAGACCAATCTGTTAGAGCAGATAAAGATGTAATGGTAGAACTAAGTTCTAGTCACACCAATATTGAACTAGAAACTTGGAATAAAGATTATATAGAAGTAGAAGCTTATATGGAGAGCAAAACACTGTCTAAAGCAGAGTTGCAAGACGCATTAGATGCTTGGGATGTATCACTTTCTGGAGATTCGGATAACGTAAAAATAACGTCAAAAGGATCAAGAGGAATCTGGTCTGAAGACATGAGTCTAACGATTTTAGATGAAGAGTCTATTCAAGCTTTAGCTAATCTTCCTGAGTTACTAGAGTTAAACTTAGAACCATTATTAGAAGAGTTAGGAAACTTAGACGCTTTAAAAGAATTACCAGAACAATTTAAATTACTGAATATACCAAGATCTCCAGATGGAAATTATAATATAGATTTTGATTATGAGAAATATAAAGAAGAAGGCGAACCTTATTTAGATGCTTGGAGTAAAAAGTACCACAAAGAATATGGGTCAGCATATGAAAAAGAAATGCGTGAATGGGCAAAAAGCATCAAGCAAGAAGACATTGATAAGTTTGAAAAAGATATAGAAAAATGGGCAGAAAACTTTGGTGAAGAAATAGAATCACTTTTTGGTGATGATTTTGAAAAAAGTATGGAAGAATGGGGTGAAAACTTAGGTAAGAAAATGGAAGAAGCGTTTGGTGACGATTTTGAGGATCGAATGGAAAAATGGGGAGAAGAACTTGGTAAGAAGATAGAACAAAGTCTAGAAAACGCATTTGATAAAGATGGAAAAAAGAAAAACAAGAAACTGTTTGATGATGTAGAGTACAACACAACAAAAACCATTATTATTAGAATGCCTAAAAAAGCCAAACTACAACTTAATGTAAAGCATGGCGAATTAAAGATGGCTTCTGTTATGCATAATGCAAAAGCAGATATCACACATGGTAGTTTATTAGCACAAAGCATTGATGGAAGTTCTACTTCCATCAATGTTAAGTATTCGTCAGTATTTATTAAAGAATGGAAAGCTGGCGAGCTAAACTTAAAATATGTAGATGAAGCTATGATACAAAATGTAGAAGAGTTGATGCTAAATGCAGTATCATCTACCATAAGCTTGGATTATATAAAAGGAAACACCATTATAGATGGTAGTTTTGGCGAGTTAATAATTCATAAATTAGTACCAAACTTTAATAACCTAAATATTGTTTTAGAAAATAGTGATGCTATGTTAAAGCTTCCAAAAGATGTAGATTATACTTTGTTTTTTAAAGGAAACCGTTCTAAATTAAATAACGAGACAGCTACCAATAAAAAGATAGATTATTTTAATGGTAAAAGTAACAGTACTAATACTATTGTCATAAATGCTAAGTATAGTAATGTGGTTGCTGAATAATCTATTAAATTTGAATTCAATTTTGTTTTAAAAATGAATTCAAATACAATTTCTTCTCTTTTAAGTCAGTTGTCAATACAAAATTTAAACGTCATTGATGCAACTATTCCAAAATCAGCTTATGTACAGATTGATTTATCTGCTGCTAATCCAGATTTAAAAACTTTTGATACGTCTTCATCAAAAGCGTGGGAAACATACATTATCAATTACCTAAAAATACATAATAAGCAAGTTGCTTTTGGTGGTTATCTAGAAAAACGAAACCTCTATAACAGAAGTCCTTATTTTGCTTCGCAAACCGAAGTAGAACAACGTAATATCCATTTAGGGTTAGATTTATGGTGTCCAGCAGAAACACCGGTTTTAGCTTGTTTTGAAGGTGTAATCCATAGTTTTAAAAACAATACCAATTTTGGCGATTATGGACCAACTATCATTTTAGAACATAAAATTGAAACTAAAACTTTTTATACGTTGTATGGACATTTAAGTTTAGATTCTTTAGATAGCTTAAAAGTAGGAGAGAAGGTATCTCAAGGTGAAACCTTAGCCTATTTAGGAGAGGCTTCTGTAAATGGCGATTATGCACCACATTTACACTTTCAGATTATAAAAGACTTACAAGGTAATACTGGAGATTATCCAGGTGTTTGTAGCTTGAATGATTTAGAGTTTTATAAAGGGAATACTTTAGATCCTGTCAGTGTTTTGAGGTTGGATTGAGGAGGTTTCGTTTAACGGTCTTGTGGATGGATGCGTAGTTAAGCAACTAATTTAGCAAATAAATCACAAATAGAAAGTCCGCAAGAACTTTTGTAAGTAGGCTAGAACTAGCAATAAATTATATACGGCAACTGTAATTTTTTAAAATCAGAGGATATTTTTAAAATCTTGTTTTCCAATTATTGACATAATATCAACAATATTATTATCACCTATTTTGTAATAAATACTATCTGAACCACAAATACAACGTCTATAATCTGTCTTTATGTAATCAACTGATCCAAATGAGAATGGATTTTTTGCTATAATATCAAAATATTCAAATAATGCATTAAAATATTTATCAGCTTGAGTCATTCCAAATTTTCCAATTCCATATCTGTGAATTCTTATTAAGTCTTCTTTAGCTGAATTACTTATTTTATAATTTACCATTAAATTAAAGACTTTGATTCCGCCAATATTTGTTCTTTACTTAAATTCGTAAACCCGCTATTTTCAGCTTTTTCTAATTTTGCAGTTATCCAGTCAATTTGTCTTTGCTGTTTTCTTGCTTGTCTAATTAAATCGTTTATTAATTCACTTTTAGTTGAGTACTCTTTTTTATCAACTTGGTTTTTTAACCACTCATCATTCGGTTGAGTGAATGAAATACTTTGTCTTGGCATAATATTTTATTTTGGTGCTAATTTACACCAAAATTGTTAATTTAGCAAATTTATGTCTAATTTGAGTTTGCTAGGTTTTATAGTTGCCAACGTGTTCCTTTAGTTTGTAATAAATATTTTTAGATAGAAAAAGAGGAGAACGATAACGTGTTTTAGAATAACGTTCCCTTATATCGTGTTCGTGTATGGTTATTTGCGTTGGTTAGAACTAAGTTAGCAAAAGAAAACGAACCAGAGGAAAATCCGCAGGATTTTCCGAGTACACACAGAACTAGCAATTAATTATACACGTTGTTGGCAGTAGTTATTGCTAAATAATATGTATATTTGTAAAAACATTACAATTTTTAATATAATTTAGGTAATTATGCTATTAGAATTAAAAGTAAAAAATTTCAGATCAATAAAAGATTGGCAGAGTTTCTCTATGCTAGCTGAAAATAAGGTTAATGAACTTGAAGAATCATTAATTCAACATACAGGACATGAAATTTTGAGCTCTTCAATAATTTATGGTAGGAATGCTTCTGGAAAAAGTAATATTTTGAAAGCTTTTAGAGCATTACGTTTTATGGTGCTTAAGTCTTCTAATTTTAAGGTCGACACGAAAATTCCTGCTTATGAACCATATAAATTGGATAATGTATCACAAAATGAACTTACTGAATTTTACATTGATTTTATTGCAAATGATGATTTAAGATATATATATGAGATTGGATTTGATTCTAATATAATTGCATATGAAAGACTGAAATTTTATCCTAAAAAGCAATCTGCTAATTTATTTGATAGAACTCATGGAAGTAGTATTAAATATGGAGACTATTTAAAAGGAAGAAAGAAAGAAGTTGAAGAAAAGCTTTATGATAATCAATCTTTTTTATCGAAAGTTGGTTCTGAAAAATTTGATTCATTAAAAAACGCGTATTTATTTTTCTCTAAATATTTGTTTACTTCTACTTTGCATGACACTAAGTACGATGATCTTTTAATCAGAATATTTACAAATAAAATGGCTAAAGATGAAATTCCTTACTTTAAAGAGAATATTAATAAACTTATGAAGGTAGCCGATACTGGAATTGATTGCATTGATATTAAGGAAGATGAAATTGATATGGAAGATTTACCCACCGAAATGTCATCAAAAGAAAAAGAAGAATTGGTTGAAAAGTATAAATATAAAATTCGAACTGTTCATAAGAAGTTTGATGGCGATAAAATTATAGGAGAGGAAAAATTTAGACTTAAAGAAGAGTCAACAGGAACAATAAAATTATTAGCGATTGGAGGTCTTATTCTAGATGCTTTATCAGATGGGACAGTTTTGATTATTGATGAATTGGATAAGAGTTTACATCCGAAATTGACTAGAACTTTAATCAATATTTTTCATTCCAAAAAGACAAACCCAAAGAATGCTCAATTGATTTTTGCAACACATGATGTTTCTTTATTAGATCCAGAGTTATTTAGAAGAGATCAAGTTTGGTTTGCTGAAAAGGAGTTTGAAGGATGGAGTCATTATTATTCTATCTCAGATATATCGGGAATAAGAGCGAATGCTCCATATGAAAAATATTATATGTCTGGTAGGTTAGGAGCTACTCCTGTTATTAATCAGAATGAATTAAATTTCCAATTTCAAGATTAGATAAATGGCTAGAAATAGAGGTAAAAGAAATAAAGTCATTTTTAACAAAAGAGGTCTTATCCTATGTGAAGGTGAAACTGAAGAAAATTATTTTAGAGGTTTAATATCTCAAGAAAAGTACAGACGAAAATTCTAATCAATTGATTTAAATATTCACAAGCCTAAAGATCATTCACCTGCTGGACTCGTTAAGAAGGCTAAAGAAATGATTAAACAAGCGAAAAGGGATAAAAATGCTTATGATTTTGCGTGGGTTATTTTTGATAAAGACGGTCACGTAAAAATACCTGAGGCTTTTGAATTAGCCAGAAACTCAGATCCTGTAATAGAAATTGCATTTACTACACCTTGTTTTGAGTATTTTGTGCTTTTACATTTTGAGAAGACGACTAAGCCTTTTAAGAAGTGTGATAATGTAATAAGTCAAATCAAGAAAAAATGGTTACCTGATTATGAAAAAGCTTCTAATATTTTCGAAACTTTAATTTCAAAAAAAGAAATTGGTATTCAAAATGGCAAATGGGTTATAAATCAGTTTAAAGATGAAAGAGATTCTGGTAAGAAGGTTTATGAATTATCTGCGTATTCAAACATTCATGAATTAGTTGAGTTTTTATACAGTCTCATTTAATTACTGCCAATTCGCTGATATGAAATCGTTTTAATGTTTTATATCAGACGATAAACGAAGTTAGTTAAAAAAATAACAAGGTCAAACTAAACCAACTTGCCATAAACATAGTGGCTTGCTAATGATTTACCAAAGAAAAACCCAGCGATAATAGCAACAATTTCACCTAAAATAAACCACATGCTTTTTGGCAACATTAAGGTTACAAATACTGTAGCTGCAATCATAAATCCTGCTACAATATAAGAGGGGATGATTGAGATTTTAGAAATGGCTCCAGCAACGATCATACC
>JALZUT010000039.1 GCA_023300575.1 Olleya sp. | reverse complement strand
CGCATTTTGCAGGTTTGACTGAGGCGTAATTTTAGTTTCCTACAAGGTTTTAAAAACCTTGTAGGTATTAATATTTTTTTTGAAAGCTACCAAAACATATTTAAAAGGTAAATCTATATTTATAGTTTCGCTAATAGTAATAACAGTTACAACTTTAACGGTTTATTTTACTGGCCAAAACTTTAATAGATCAATTACATCAAACTTTTATATTTCGTTATCTATCATAGGAATTTCTCTTTTCCTTTTTATGACCTATGGGTTATATAAAGGCGCTAAAATGAGTAATGATTTTCCTGAATTTAAAGATTTTAAAACAGACAATTTTATTAGCGGATCGGGAGAATTACCAAACATAGATATGCCTAGTATTGATTTGGATGGTTTTGGTGGTATTATTGTGTCTATAGTATTATGGATAGTAATGTCAATTGTTGTATTTGTATTATTGATTGTGTTAGAAGCTGTCTTCTGGTTTTCAATTTTTATAATTTTTACCATTTTATATTGGGTGTTTTTTAGAGCTTTAAGGCTAGTGTTTAGTAGCTCAAATCAGACCAAAGGAGATCTGTTAGCTTCAGTAAAACAGTCTTTTTCCTACACTATTTTTTATTTAGGTTGGATGTATGGAATTGTATATTTAGTTCAAAAATTTCAATAAAAAAGAAAGGTAAAACCATTCATCAAGTTTTTAGATTTTATTTTGATATAAAGTAATTTCATGCAGATAATTGGTAAAAAGTCAAAAAGATGCTTATTTTTACGCACTTGTGACTAATTATAAGTAATAATTACGCAAGTTTTTAGTTATGTATTACACTAAATACACCAGCATTGAAAATAGCATATAAAATATTATTAGTTAGCGCACTAGTTGCAATAACCGTTTCCAGTTGTTCTAGAAAAAAGGACAGCTTTATCAATCGTAATTTTCATGCTGTAACTGCAGAGTTCAATTCGCTTTATAATGGTTACAATGCTTTAGAACAAGGCAGAGGAAACCTTAACTCTAGTTATCAAGACAATTATTGGGCGTTGCTTCCAGTAGAGCGTATGCAAATTCTAGAAGAAATTGTATTACCAGGACAATCTAAAAACCAAGATTTTACAAGAGCAGAAGAAAAAGCAGTAAAAGCCATCCAAAAACATGGGATGAATATTCAAGGTAAAGAATACAACCCACAAACAGACGAAGCTTACTTACTACTTGGTGAAGCCAGATATTTTGATCAACGTTTTGTACCAGCATTAGAAGCATTTAATTACATTTTATACAAGTATCCTGCTTCAGATAAAATAAATACAGCCAAGGTTTGGAGAGAAAAAACTAATATTAGATTAGATAACGACGAGCTAGCTATAAAAAATCTAAAACGTCTTTTAGAACAAGAAGAACTAGAAGGTCAAGAGCTTGCAGATGCAACTTCTATTTTGGCACAAGCCTACATTAATACTAAATATCTAGACAGTGCTTTAACACAAATTAAAATTGCTGCCCAGGTTACTAAAAAAAAGGACGAAAAAGGACGTTTTAATTTTATTAAAGGACAACTTTATAATGCGTTAACTTATAAAGACAGTGCTAACATTGCGTTTGACGATGTTATTGATTTAAACCGAAAAATACCTCGTGACTATTTAATAGCTGCAGAGGTAGAAAAAGCAAAGAATTTTGATTACAAAAATGGTAATAAACTAGAGTTTCTAGAATACTTTACTAAACTTGAAGAAAACAGAGAAAACAGACCTTATTTAGATAAAATATACCATCAAATTGCCGAGTTTCATCTTAAAAGTGAATTCGACTCGCTTGCTGTAGCATATTACAATAAGTCTTTAAGAACAAACTCTTCAGATAAAATATTAGTTGCTAAAAATTATGAAACTTTAGGCGATTTTTATTTTGACAGAAACAGTTATAGGCAAGCAGGTGCTTATTTTGATAGTACCATGACAAGTCTAGTAAAAGACAGTAAGCCTTTTAGAATAATTAAGCGTAAACGCGAAAACCTTGATGATGTTATTTATTATGAAGGCGTAGCCGAAAATAACGATAGTATTCTTAGAATAGTAAACATGTCTGATGCTAAAAGACAGTCTTTTTTCACAACATATACCAATGCGCTTAGAGAAAAAGCAGAAGCAGAAAAAGAACGGTTAGACATCGAAGACCGTAAAAAAGGATTAGCTGTAACAAACATACCATCAAATAATACAATTACGCCAAGAGGTGGATCGCCAAAGGGAAAACCTAGTTTTTACTTTTTTAACCAAACAACGGTTGCTTATGGTAAAAATGAATTTTCTCGTATTTGGGGAGAACGTAAAAACGAAGACAATTGGCGTTGGTCCGAAGCTAGATCAACTAGTTTTAATACACAACAAAATAATAGTGCACTAGTAGGAAACGAAATTGATGAAGCCTTTTTAGATCCTAATTATTACATATCGCAAATACCTGCTACTACAAAAGAAATAGACAGTATAGCTAAAGAGCGCAACTTTGCTTACTACCAATTAGGTTTGATTTATAAAGAGAAATTTAAGGAATACAAGTTGTCTAAAGACAAGTTTTTAACCTTATTAAAAAGTAATCCAGAAGAAAGGCTAATATTGCCTTCAAAATATAATTTGTATAAAATCTACGAGATTCTAGGACAAAATGCACAAGCGGAAACTACTAAAACAGATATCATCACTAATTATGCAAGCTCGCGTTACGCAGATATATTAAAAAACCCAGAGTTGGCAGCCCAAAAAGACGAAAATAGTCCAGAAAG
>JALZUT010000038.1 GCA_023300575.1 Olleya sp. | reverse complement strand
AAATTAATTAGAACAGACTCTAATAACACAGACTTTATAAATTTGGTAAAGCAATTAGATGAGTACTTAAAAATAACAGATGGTGATGAGCATGATTTTTACAATCAGTTTAATAATATTGACATTTTAAAACATATAGTTGTTGCCTATTTAGATAATATTCCTGTTGGTTGTGGTGCATTTAAGCCCTTTGAAGAACAGTCGGTAGAAATTAAGCGTATGTTTACTACAGAAGCCATAAGAGGTAAAGGTGTTGCGGCTCAAATTTTAAAAGAGTTAGAAATTTGGTCGGCATCATTAAATTATAAAAGTTGCATTTTAGAAACTGGGATTAGACAAAGAGAAGCTGTAAGTTTTTATAAAAAATGTAAGTATCAAATCACTGATAATTACGGACAATATAAAGGTGCTACTAATAGCCTTTGTTTTAAAAAAGAATTGCAATAAAAAAGAGAAAGAAGATGAAAAAGGACAACAAAAAAGTTATTTACTGGCTACTAACAGGTTGTGTACTGATTTTTATTATGGTCATTGTTGGTGGTATAACTAGACTAACCCATTCTGGATTATCAATTTCTAATTACAAATTAATTTCTGGGACAATTCCACCTCTAAATCAAGTAGAATGGCAAGACGCTTTTGATTTATATAAGCAATATCCAGAATACCAAAAACTAAACACCAATTTTACTTTAGAAGAATTTAAAGATATTTATTTTTGGGAATGGATTCATCGTGTTATTGGGCGCTTTATTGGGTTGGTGTTTTTCTTCCCTTTTTTATACTTTTTAATTACCAAACAGCTTACAAAACCAACAATAAAAAAAGCAATAATATTGATGTGTTTAGGTGCTTTTCAAGGTTTTTTAGGTTGGTACATGGTAAAAAGTGGCTTAGTAGACAGACCAGATGTTAGTCACTATCGATTAGCAATGCATTTAACAACAGCCTTTATAACATTTGCTGCGACATTTTGGGTGGCTTTAGACCTAATGTTTCCTTTTGAAACAATTAAAAATACAGCCTTTAAACAATTGATTAGAGTTGGCTTATTGGTTTTAATTATCCAAATTATCTATGGTGCTTTTGTTGCTGGTTTAGATGCCGGATGGATACATAACCATTGGCCAATGATGAGTGAAGGACAATTTATGCATGAAACGGTTTATATAGAACAAGATACTATAATTAAAAACCTTACCGAAGGTAAAAGTGGTGTGCAATTTGTCCATCGTATTTTAGCTTATATTGTAGTTGTTTTTATCCTTTTAATTTATTTTAAAGGAAAAAAACACATCCAAACGCACTACCAAAACCACGCGTTAAACCTTTTATTGGGCTTGGTGTTTCTACAATTTGTGTTAGGTGTTTTTACGCTTATTTTACAAGTCCCTGTTTGGCTTGGTGTTGCTCACCAAGTTGGTGCATTTTTCTTGTTGAGCGCAATGACATTTACCTTACATCGATTTAGCAAATAATACTTAAAAATAGTATCTTTACAACCTGTACCATTTAGGTTTTAAAAGTGGTATTAATAATTAATTATGATTTACAGATTCAGAGTTATTTTAGATAACGATACAGAAGAAGATATCTTTAGAGATTTTGAAATTCGCGAAAGCGATAACATGGAAGATTTACATAATGTAATCACCCAGTCTTTTGGTTTTGATGGTACCGAAATGGCTTCCTTTTATCTAAGTGATGAGGAATGGAATCAAGGTGAAGAAATTTCGTTATTTGATCTTAGTGATGGACTTAATAAGGTTAAATTAATGAGTGATACTAAAATATCTGATACTGCTCATGAAGCACAAACTAAACTGATCTACGTGTATGACTTTTTAAGCATGTGGACCTTTTTTGTTGAATTAGCAGAAATCGTAGAAGTTGTAGAAAGCACAGACTACCCTAATTTAATGTATGTACAAGGCCAAGTCCCAACTGAAGCGCCGGACAAAATTTTTGAGGCTGATGCAGAAGAAAATTTTAACGAGTTTGACGACGATCTTAATGACGATTTTAATACTGACGATTATGACAATCTAGATTTTGAAGAGAACTGGAATTAATAAATAAAAAGGTATTTTAATTCTTTTCCTGATTTTATTGGTAAGACTAATACTCAAGTTTTTTAAAAATATCTTGACAAGTATTTATAACAAATAATATTATTCTAAAGACTAAGAAGAAAAAGAATAGTTACAAGTTAAAAATCTTTTGTATTAACATGTTCATAATTACGTTTTATAAATGCAAACGCATTTTTAAAATCCCACCCATATTTTTACTTTTTTTTTAAAAATTTCATATTTAAGGTATACTCGTAGATTTTAGATTTTAAAAGTTTAATATTTTCTTTATTTGATATTTCGTCGGGTATCATACAATCTATTAATTGAGCTATACGATCGTTATAACTAATCATACCTTTTACACTAATAGAACGCTCTTCTATTAGTGTATTTCTATGCACCATAAAATTTAAATGATATGGTCATAACATATGCTCTAACTCTAAGCCATAAATACGAGATGCATCTGCCTTTTTTACATAAAAATTAGTATAATTATCGTTTAAAATATTTCTGATTTTTATTCTAAAAACTTTAGAATTATCAAAGGTGCAATAATCTATTGCATCAATATTTAAAAAAGCATTTGCTGTTACGTTACCATCAAAATGCAGTCTACTATATACTTTTTTTTAGACTTAAATCAATTTCGGATCTATCAAACTCGCTAAAATAGACACAAATCCAAAGCGTGTCTTTATCATTTTTATCATAAACCGTTATAGAACCATAAAAACGCAATAAATCATCATAGAGAATAGATATTTTAGAATTTCTATATAATCTGACAAGTATTCATTTAATTTATTAGATATAGGATAAGAAGGTTTTTTCTTAGAAATTTTTAAATCTTGCATAAGCACACAAGTTAATCAAATTTAAAACTAATTTATGACTTGTAACATTTTTAGCATTAAGTCGTCTTACTATTAAACCAACCAGTATCAAATTAATTTTGATACTAAAATATCAATCATTTTGGAAACCATTCTTTCAATAAAAAATCTTACAAAAAAATATGGCAATTTAACAGCTGTAAACAATTTATCTTTTAGAATAGAAAAAGGAAATGTTTATGGTATTTTAGGACCTAATGGTAGTGGAAAATCAACCACACTTGGTATTACGCTTAATGTTGTTAATGCAACATCTGGTGAGTTTTCTTGGTTTGATGGTAACACTACAACACACAATGCTTTAAAAAAGGTCGGTGCAATAATAGAGCGACCAAATTTTTACCCTTACATAACAGCTTATAAAAACCTTAAACTGGTTTGTAAAATTAAAGATATTAGTGAAAAAAAAATAAACGAAAAACTAGAATTAGTAGGCCTTTTAGACCGAAAACACAGTAAGTTTAAAACCTTTTCTTTAGGTATGAAACAGCGTCTTGCTATTGCATCTGCATTACTTAATGATCCCGAAATCTTAATATTAGACGAACCCACAAACGGTTTAGACCCTCAAGGCATACACCAAATTAGAGCCTTAATAAAAGACATTGCAAGTAAAGGCACCACTATATTATTGGCTTCGCATTTATTAGACGAAGTAGAAAAAGTATGCTCTCATGTGGTCGTGCTTAGAAAAGGAGAAAAACTATACGAAGGTCCTGTTGATCAAATGATATCTAGTAATGGTTTTTTTGAGCTAAAAGCAGATAATCAAGATACCCTAATTAACTATTTAAAAACGCATTCAAATATTAAAAAAATTAAAAAATTAGACGGGTTAATAACCGCTTTTTTAGACCAACCTACATCAGCTTCTGCGTTTAATAAAGAATTAATTGACAAAGGAATAGCACTATCACACTTAGTGTTAAGAAAAGAAAGCTTGGAAGAACAATTTCTTCAGCTTACGGACAATCTAAGTGACGCTAACTAATTAATCATCAAAAAAACCATG
>JALZUT010000037.1 GCA_023300575.1 Olleya sp. | reverse complement strand
CAGTTGCATTAGATGTTACAATATCTGAAGAATTGCGTGAAGAAGGTATTGCTAGAGAGCTTGTAAATCGTATTCAGAATTTACGTAAAGATTCAGGTTATGAAGTAACAGATCGTATTGCAGTGCAACTACAAAAAGATGACCAAATAACACAAGCTGTTAAAACAAATTTAGAGTACATCAAGGCTGAAACCTTAACAGACAGTCTTGAAATTATTGACCAAGTAAACAATGGTATAGAAATTGCATTTGACACAATAAATACAAAATTGTTTATTAAAAAACATTAACATATATGGCAATAGAAAATACAGTAAGATATTCAGATAAAGAATTAGCTGGATTCAAAATACTTATACAAGAAAAAATTGAGCATGCTCAACGTGATTTAGAGCTTATAAAAAGTGCGTATATGAACGACCATAATAATGGTACAGAAGATACGTCACCACAATTTAAAGCGTTTGATGAAGGAAGCGCAGTGATGAGTAAAGAGTCTAACGCACAATTAGCAATTAGGCAAGAGAAATTTATTCGTGATCTTAAAAATGCATTGATTAGAGTCGAAAATAAAAGCTATGGAGTGTGTCGTGTTACAGGAAAATTAATTAATCCTAAAAGATTAGAATTAGTACCACACGCAACCTTAAGTATAGAAGCAAAAAACATGCAATAATATTCCCATAAAAATGGGAATATCATCTTTAAAACAAAACGCTTCAATGAAAATTGAAGCGTTTTGTTTATTATACTATTTGGTTTTGCAGTAATTTCAATTAAAAACAGGTATTATTATATTCTTTTTTTATGAAAAAAATAGTCTTTTTATTACTCTTTTGTATCAGTTTTTCGGTTTTTTCTCAAAAAAAAGTAGAAAGAAACTGGAATGGTAATACGTTAAAAAAGCTTGTAGTAAATGGAAATGGTGTTTTTAAAATTAAGGTAAGTAATTGCCAAGACACTACTATTTCAGTTCAAGCAAAAATAGAAGGCGAATATGCAGAACATCTATTTTTAATAGATAAAACTGAAAGTGAAACTTTGACACTTTCAACTAAATTTCAACCTTTATTTAAAGACGATAATGATAAGCTTAGTGCACATAAAGTATTATCTGTAGAGCTTGAGATATCAGTACCAAAACATATCTCTTTAGATGTAAAAAGTGATATTGGATCTGCACAAATCTCTGGTAATTATCCATCTGTTTTTATAGAGTTACAACAAGGTAATTGTAGTTTAAATCCCTTTTTGGGTAATGCGACCATTAATACTATAGAAGGTAATATTAGTATCGCAACCAATAATGCTAAGGTTGAGGCGTATACTAAAACAGGTGCAAAAGCTATCTATCAATTTAAATATGGTCAATATATTTTAAGTGTACATACTATAAACGGGAATATTAAAGTTACTAAATTTGAAAATTAAGTCTATTTTTGCTTAGTTAATAATCCGACTTACTTGTCATGCTGAGCGCAGTAGAAGTGTCTTTTAAATTATGAATCTAAAAAAAGCAACATTACTAATCATTATTATCTTACTTATTGATCAAATAAGTAAAATATACGTTAAGACTCATTTTGTTTTAGGCGAAGATTTGGCTATGTCTAGTTGGTTTAAAATTTATTTTATAGAAAATAGTGGAATGGCTTGGGGAACAAAACTGAGTGATATTTTACCTTTTATGTCAGACAGAACTGCAAAGGTTAGTTTAACGATTTTTAGAGTTTTTGCAATAATTGGTATTGGCTACTGGCTAGTAAATACCATTAAAAAGCACCAATCTAAAATTTTAGTTTTAGCATTGGTTTTTATTTTTGCTGGTGCTTTAGGTAATATATTAGATTCTGTTTTTTATGGTGTTTTATTTGACAATAGTGTTGGTCAGGTCGCTTCTTTTTTGCCAGCAAAAGGGTATGATAGTGTATTACATGGTAAGGTAGTGGATATGTTGTATTTTCCTTTATGGAAGGGTTATTTACCAGAATGGATACCAGGAATTGGTGGTGATTATTTCACGTTTTTCGATCCTGTTTTTAACGTTGCAGATGTCGCAATAAGTATAGGGTTTTGTATTTTGATTTTCTTTAATAAAAAGGCGTTTCCTAATAAGGAAGAGGCTTAAAACTTATAAATCTTATTAGGCGTCACGCAATAATCTAATCTAACATCACCTTCATAAATAGCTTCAATTTTAGCTTCAGCTTCAAAAAAAGAGAGTCCAATTTTTATAGTTTCTGGTTTGCAAGAGGTTAAAAAAGTATCGTAAAACCCTTTGCCATATCCAACACGATTTCCTTTTAAATCAAAAGCCAAAAGTGGTACAAAAACAACGTCAATTTTAGCATTAGATATTTCTATGCCATCAATTGGTTCTGGTATATTATAGGCATTCAACTTTAAAGTTGTAGCATCTGTTAGAAGATAATTTGTTAATGTTGTGGTTTTAAAATCACTTTTAGAAATCACTATATTTTTGTCTTTACCAGATAAAATATTTAAAACAAAATCGGTGTTTATTTCCTTTTGGGTTTCAATAGATAAAAACAAGTGATAAAAACTAAACTCCCAAATAGATAATTTTAATAATTGATTAGCTATCTCAAGACTCTGTATATCAATATTTTCTTCAGAAAGTGAACCACGAAGCATTTTGTAATATTGTCTCAAAGCTTCTTTTTTCATAATACATTATGTTGTTGTTTCTGTAGAGATATGAAAAACTGCATCACCTTGATACACTAAAGGTGAGTGATTAATATTAATAATATATCCAGAAACAGGCGCTTTTACAAAAAAATTAAATTTACCATAAGGATCGGTAATATTACCAATAGTATCTCCTTTTTCTACCTTACCCTCTAACTTAACGATTGATTTAAACATACCAGAATAATTAGCTCTAACCCATTTACTAGCTGTTATTTTAATACAAGCTTTTTTAGGTTCTGACACTTTAAATTTACTACTTAACATCCCAAAATGATTTAAGATACGTTTTGCTCCGTTTACTCCAGTATTAGTAACATTATTGTCAATATGAAATGATTTTCCACCTTCGTATAATAAAATAGGTTTACCCATTTTATTGCAAGTATTTCTAAAAGATTTATTTAAATTTTTTGAGTAGAGTATAAAAGGTGCTCCAAAGATTTCAGCCATTATATCATCATCTTCTTTTCCTTGCTCTATCCTAACTTGTGGTGCATTAAAACGCAAAGCACCACCTGTATGAAAATCTAGTATAAAGTCTACATGAGGCACCACTTCTTTTATAATAGTATAAGCAACTCTGCTTGCTAAAGAACCATTTTGCGTACCAGGAAATACACGATTTAAATCTCTACCATCAGGAAACTGACGTTCCATATTAATGAAACCAAAAACATTAACAACAGGAATGCAAATGGTAGTTCCTGTTTTAGGTTTATTTATGCCTTTAGAGATAATTTGACGGACTATTTCTACTCCGTTTACTTCATCTCCATGGATACCTGCAGTTAACAAAATTGTAGGTCCTGGCTTTTTAGAGCGTTCTACAATTATTGGTATGTCTACAGGTGTGCTTGTATGTAATTTTGCAACATTATAGCAGATTTCTGCACTTCTCCCTGGTTTTATTATCTGTCCTAAAATCTCTAAATCTTTGTTTTGATACATGTTTACCTTTTGTTTTTTTCTATGTAAGTAATTATGCTTCTTGCAATGTTTCTACCTGTAGCTTTTTCTATGCCTTCTAATCCTGGACTAGAGTTAACCTCTAAAAGCAAAGGGCCTCTTGAAGATTGTAACATGTCTACACCGCAAACAGGTAGTTTTAACGTTTTTGCTGCTTTCATCGCAACTTTTAATTCGTCTTCACTTAATTTTATAATATCTGCACTTCCTCCTCTATGTAAGTTAGATCTAAATTCGCCTTCTTTGCCTTGACGTTTCATTGCGCCAACAACATGACCATCAACTACCAAAGCACGTAAATCTGCACCTTTTGCTTCTTTAATAAATTCTTGAACAATAACTCTGGCTTCAAGACCATTAAAAGCTTCTAAAACAGATTCTGCTGCGTTTTTGCTTTCTGCTAAAACCACACCTAAACCTTGAGTACCTTCTAACAGTTTTATTATTACAGGTACACCTCCAACATGATCTATAACTTCTTCAACATCTCTAGAATAATTAGTAAATACAGTTTTTGGCATTCCAATACCAGCTTTACTTAAGCGTTGTAAGCTTTTAAGCTTGTCTCTAGACATTAATATAGCATCAGAAGTTGCGGTTGTAAAGACATTCATCATTTCAAATTGTCTCACTACTGCACAACCAAAAAAGGTTACAGAAGCTCCAATACGCGGTATTACAGCATCTACATAATCTAAATAACGGTCTTTGTAATAGATGGTTGGTTTTTCTTTTTCTATAATAATATCGCATTTTAGAGGATCGATAATTTCAATTGTATGACCTCTATTTTCTCCTTCTTCTACTAAACGGTCTGTTGAGTATAAATTGGCGTTGCGGGAAAGAATAACAATATTCATTAGTTGTTTGAGTTAAAAGATTGATTTTGAAGATCGACATCTACTAAAAATTTGCGTTTTAAAAATTGGCGACCAATTAAAACAGGAAACCTCATGTCTTCTCTTGTGCTTAAAGTTAAGTTAATCTTATATGTTTTACCAAAAAAAATAACGCTTGTTTTTATTTTGTACCTATTTTCTACAAAACCATTACTGCTTTTTACATCTGTAAAGGTGTAGTCTTTAAATACTTTTGTTTTACTATTAAAATTAGGATGTCCTTTACTGTAAAAAGAACAATGCAAACCACCTTCCTTGACTTTCACCTCAGAGCAATGTATGGCAGAGGTGTAAGCACCTGTGTCTATTTTGCAATCTACTTCAAGTAAATCTAACTTAGGGAAGTTAATTTTATCGGTTCTACCAATTGTTTGTTTTATCATTTTGATTTTTTAAAAGTGGCGCAATTTAGTAAATAAGTGGTTAAACTAATTTTATTTTCAGGTTAAAATTTATAGTATAAACAAAGATTTGTTTTTTAATAATTACCTTTGATAAGCAATTAATTCTCTTCGTTTTTAAAAAATTAAATGAGCCAAACGACACTAGATATTCAGCTTAAAACGTTACCAGATTCACCTGGTGTGTATCAGTATTTTAATACTGAAGGCGTTATTATATATGTAGGTAAAGCTAAAAATTTAAAAAAAAGAGTTACTTCTTACTTTACTA
>JALZUT010000036.1 GCA_023300575.1 Olleya sp. | reverse complement strand
GCACGTGTAACTGCTAATTTAACCCAGTCTTGGATTGGTGCATCTTTAACTTGACACATTCTCCAGATGTCACCAGCTTCTACAGTATGCTCTATTAAAGTGTTTCCGTTAGTGTCAATTATTTGTACTTTTCCATCAGAAGCAATTTCAAACGTTTTGTCATGTGATCCGTATTCTTCAGCTTTTTGAGCCATTAATCCTACGTTAGGTACAGTTCCCATAGTAGTTGGATCAAAAGCACCATGTGCTTTACAGAAGTTTATAGTTGCGGTGTAAATCCCAGCGTAACTACTATCTGGTATTACAGCTTTAGTATCTTGAGATTTACCATCTGCATTCCACATTTGTCCAGAAGTACGTATCATTGCTGGCATTGAAGCATCAATAATAACGTCACTTGGTACGTGTAAATTGGTAATACCTTTATCGCTATCTACCATTGCTAAAGCAGGATTTGCTTTAAAAGCAGTATCTATATCTGCAAGAATTGTGTTGCGTTCTGCTTCAGATAATTCATTTAAATTACTTAATAAATTACCAAAACCATTATTAACATCTACACCAATTTTTTCAAATGTTGCACCATGTTTAGCAAATACATCTTTAAAGAATACACGTACTGCATGTCCAAAAATAATTGGATCAGATACTTTCATCATAGTTGCTTTCATGTGTAAAGAAAACAATACGCCTTTATCTTTAGCATCTTGTACTTGTTCTTCTAAGAAGGCAAGTAATGCTTTTTTACTCATAACAGTACCATCAATAATTTCGCCTTTTAAAAGCGCTAAGCTATCTTTTAAAATTGTTGTGTTTCCGTTATTATCTGTATGTTGGATTTTAACAGAAGTTGCATCTACTAAAGTAACTGACTTTTCATTGTGCGCAAAATCACCATGCATCATTGTAGAAACATGCGATTTTGAATCTGAAACCCATTTACCCATCGAGTGCGGGTTCTTTTTTGCGTAGTTTTTTACTGCTTTAGGCGCACGTCTGTCAGAGTTACCTTCTCGTAAAACTGGATTTACAGCACTTCCTTTAATTTTGTCATAACGCTGTTTTGCGTCTTTTTCTTTATCGTTTGTTACGTCTTCCGGATAATTTGGAAGCGCATAACCTTGTGTTTGTAGTTCTTTTATCGCTGCTTTTAATTGCGGAATAGAAGCACTAATATTTGGTAGTTTTATAATGTTAGCTTCTGGTGTTTTTGCTAAATCACCTAAAAATGCTAAATCGTCAGACACACGTTGGTCTTCGTTTAAATAATCAGAAAAAACAGCTAATAATCTTGCTGCTAATGATATGTTTTTTGTCTCTAATCCTATACCAGATGATGCTGTGAAGGCTTGTACAATAGGTAAAAAGGAACGGGTTGCTAGAGCAGGTGCTTCGTCTGTTATGGTATATATAATTTTTGGAGAATTTGACATAAAAGTAAATTGTGAGTTTAGTTTATACTTATCCCGAAGATTCGGGGTTTGCGAATATACAAAAAAGAGGTTGTTTTTAAAGCGAAATTTAGCCTGAATTAACTATTTAATACCTCTTTAACACTAAATACGATAATTTAGAATTATCAATTTTATCTTTAAATCCTATTCGATTTTTATATCATAAGCATCTAAAAGTCCAGTAATTTACTCTTTTGAAAATTTAGCACCTTTTATTCTGTTTTTTTTAGGATGAATAGAGTAGTGCTAAGCAGTTGTAAAATCTGCTTTTTTTTAAATTAGTAGCATCAAAAAGAACAGCTTTAAATTACAATTATCAAACTTACTTTCTGTAAGGTTTGTTTCTGTAAAGTCAGTACTTTTAAAACGTGTATTCTTAAATGTGTTTTTGATTAGCTTAACTTGGTAAAACAAAGCAAAATTAAGTTGACAAGAATCAAAAAATATAGATAATAGTGATTGATTACAATCATTAAATAAAACACCTAATAATTTACAGTTTTTAAAAGTGGTTTATATTATTGTAGTATAACGAATAAGTTTAAAATACTTTGTTATTGAAACGAGATATTTATATATTTCTATAAAACAAATATATTTAATGAGGTTAAAATTAATTTTATTCTTTTCTTTCTCTTTCCTTTTCTCATTTAGTTTTTGCCAAGAAGTAAAAAACAATAGAGATTCTTCACTAGTTAATTTTAATAAAACCAAGGAGTTAAAAGCATTAGATTCGTTAGGTTTATCGGCTTTTATGTCAGGTAGATATTACGATTCTTTTAAAGCACATACCCAATTATTGGAAAAAGCTAGAGCGGCTAATAGTGACTATTACAAACTAAAAGCTAATTCTAGATTAGGATATGATTATTTAGAACAGAATGATACTATAAGTGCAGAGAAAAATATTAATAAAGCAATCGAGTATGCTATAAAGCTTAAAAACGACCCTTTCTTAGGAGAGGGTTATATGACACTTTCCTTTATTAATTTTGTAAAAGGTAAAGAAGAGAAAATTAATAAAGCGATTGCGTATATGGAAAAAACAATTGCTCTTAATATAAAAACGGGAGACACAGTTAATTTAACAAATACATATTACAATTATTTAAATAATATAATAAAGGTTAACCATTTAGATAAAGGAGAAAAAATAATAAAAAAAATTAATGGGTTTCTTCCCATGGTTTCAAAATCTCGTGATAGTCTTTTGTATGTAGATTATATGCCACTTGCTGCATCTTATTACAATCTTATAAAGGATTATAAAGAAGCTATAAAATACACATCGCCTTATCTTAATGATTCAAATTTTAAAAAACAACAATTTTCTCTTCATCTAGAAAAATTATATATAGAATATAGTATTGCTCTTGAAGGACTTAAGAAATATGAGGAGTCTTTAAAATATGGTAGGTTATACGACTCAATAAAAGCGTTAAATTTTCAAAAACAGAAATCTAAAGAAACAGCAGAAATAACCGCTAAATTTAAGGTAGAAGAATATAGAGAGCAAGCGATTAAAGCCGAATTTGATTCGAAATTAAAAACAGAGAAAATTAAATTTAAAAGTATTATTAATTATACGCTTATTGTTGGTACAATTATTTCTTTACTTTTTTTAGTACAGTTTTATTTTTTATCCAAAAAGCGTAAACAGTTAATAAAAGAAGTTAGCATTAAAAATCAAGAATACCTAGAAGCTAAAGAAGAAGCAGAGCGTTTATCAAAAGAGAAAATCAGTTTCTTTTCTACCGTAAGTCATGAATTACGCACGCCTTTATATGGTGTTATAGGATTAAGCTCTATTTTACTAGAAGATGAGTCCTTAAAGAGTCATCAAGAGGATCTAAAATCCTTAAAATTTTCTGCAGATTATTTGTTGGCACTTGTAAACGATGTTTTAGAAATAAATAAAATAGATTCTAATAAAATAGAAAACGAACAAAAAGTATTTAGTATAACAAGTCTTATAGCTACTGTTTCATCCTCTTTTGAGTATATGCTAATTCAAAATAAGAATCAAATACACATAAGTGTGTCAGAAAACATGCCTGTTTTTATTAGAGGTAATTCTATTCATCTTTCCAGAATTCTAATAAACCTTATTGGAAATGCGTGTAAATTTACAGAGAATGGAGACATATTTATTGTCCTTGAAGCAGAGTGTTTGACAGATGATTGTGTAAAAATAAAATTTAGCATACGAGACACTGGAATAGGAATTATAAAATCTAAACAAAGGACTATTTTTGAAGAATTTACTCAAGCAAATTCTGAAAATTATAATTATCAAGGTACTGGTTTAGGCTTACCCATTGTTTCTAAATTATTAGAATTATCTAACTCTAAAATTTTTCTTGAAAGTGATTTAGGAGAAGGCTCTCTTTTTTATTTTACATTAAGTTATGAGACTGTTATTGAAAATGAAATAAAAGATAATGAACGATCTACAATTTCAGTATTTAATAATATGCTCTTAGAAGGAAAACATATACTTATTGTTGATGATAATCGTATAAATCAAATTGTTACAAAGAAAATATTAGAAAAAGAACAAGTTGTATGTGAGATAGCAAATAATGGTCAAGAAGCAATTGAAATGATTAAAGAGCATGAGTATGATGTAGTTTTAATGGATATAAATATGCCTATTAAAGGAGGTGTTCAAGCAACAAAAGAAGTACGTGAGTTTAATACTAAGGTTCCAATAATTGCACTTACTGCTGTTGAAATAGAAGAGGTTAGGCATCAAATATTTGATTGTGGAATGACAGATTTTATCTTGAAACCCTATGATATTAATAAGTTTAAAGAGATTATTATTAAGAATCTTATCTCTTAGTTTAACGACTGTTTAAATGTCGTGTCTTTGATTTTACTATTACTGAGGTCGCAGTCTATAAATTGACATTCTAAAAAAGAGATTGAAGATAGGTAAGTAGTATTAAAATCACAATTTATAAAGGTGCAATTGTCTTATTCTACTTTTGTTAAAGCGGTTTTTTTAAGTTTGGTCTGTTATGTAGAGAAGTGGGTTTATTTTTGTGTTTTGTAGTAAAAGTATGTTATTAAAACGAAGAAGTTTAAGTTGTAAATAAGAGACTTCTGCTTTTGCAGAAATAACAAAAAGACCTTACAATGCTGGGGGTTTTTTTAGACTAGA
>JALZUT010000035.1 GCA_023300575.1 Olleya sp. | reverse complement strand
AACACCAAAGCGTTGATGTTATTGACCCATTATGATAGTAATCCGCATAGTGCAATTGGTGCAAGTGATGCTGGATCTGGAGTAGTCACTATTTTAGAAGGTTTACGTGCTTTTTTAGCTGAAGGAAATCAACCAAAAAACGACATTATTATCGGTTTTACAGATGCTGAAGAATTAGGATTAAATGGAGCCGATTTGTTTGTCAATAAACACCAATGGGCAAAAGATGTTGGTCTTGTTTTAAATTTTGAAGCACGTGGAAGTGGTGGTCCAAGTTATATGCTTATTGAAACTAATGACGGAAACGCTAATTTGATGAAAGCATTTGTGGCAGCAAACCCAAAATTTCCTGTTGCAAACTCATTAGCTTATAGTATCTATAAAATGTTACCTAACGATACCGACTTAACTGTTTTTAGACGAGATGGTGATATTGAAGGTTTTAATTTTGCGTTTATAGACGATCATTTTGACTACCATACTGTCATGGATAATTATGAAAGACTAGACCAAAACACCTTGCAACATCAAGGTAGTTATTTGATGCCTTTACTTAATCATTTTAGTAAATCCGATTTATCATCGTTAAAAAGTGATGAAGATTACATCTATTTTAATGTGCCTTTTTTTAGAACCATTATTTATCCTTTTAGTTGGATTTTTCCAATGCTAATAGCAGCTATTGTAATATTTATAGTCTTATTAATCTACGGGTTTAGACACCAAAAATTAAAAAGAAAAGCTATTGGTAACGGTTTTATCGCTTTTGTTTTAAGCCTTACTATAAGTGGATTTGCTGCTTTTTTAGGATGGAAATTAATTAATATACTATATCCAAAATACAACGAGATGCTACACGGTTTTACCTATAATGGTCACACTTATATTTGGCTATTCGTTCTCTTGTCTTTGGCTATTAGCTTTTTATTTTATAGTAAAATTTACAAGGCTAAAAATACGGTTAGCTTATTAGTTGCGCCATTAACATTTTGGCTAATCATTTGTACGCTTATTGCTTTTATATTAAAAGGTGCAAGCTTTTTTATTATACCTGTTTATTTTGGTTTAATAGCCTTTTTTGTTTTACTAAGACAACAAAAGCCAAATTTGATTGCTATAGCAGTACTTTGCATACCTGTATTATTTATTATGTCTCCTTTTATTAAGATGTTTCCAGTTGGGTTAGGACTTGACATCTTGTTTGTTTGCGCTCTTTTAGTTGTCTTAATTTTTGGACTATGCTTACCTGTTTTAGATGTCTTAAAACATAAAAAAAGATGGAGTTATGTATTCTTTTTCTTCGGAATTATTGCCTTTTTCTCAGCCCATTTTAACTCTAGTTTTATAGCAGACAGGCCAAAACCAAACAGCTTAGTTTATGCTTTAGATGCTGACCAAAATTCGGCTTTATGGGCAACTTATGATAATGTGTTAGACCCATACACTAAAAACTTTTTAGGCGAAACACCTAGCAACCCTTCTGCTTTAAATAAAAACACGTTTGGCAGCAAATATGCATCTGGTTTTACTTATGCAGCAAATGCACCTGTAAAAGCCATTCCGAAGCCAAAAATTGAAATCTCTAATGATACCATCATTGGTAACACACGTTATTTTAATATATGTGTGATGCCACAACGCGAGGTGCAGCGTTATGAAGTGTTTTCGGAAAGTACAAATCTTTTCAACTCCTTTAAAATTAATGGTATTGAAGCCTATAGAAAAGAAGGTGATACTTTAGTTTTTAGAAACCGTCGGAACAATAGATTGTTTAGCTTTTTTGTAAGTCAAGATGAATTACTAGAAATGCAAATTAGCGTACCCAAAGACCAAAAAACAAGTTTACAACTGTTTGAGGCTTCTTTTGATTTGTTAGAAAACGCCTTATTTAGCATTCCAAAACGTAATGATAATATGATACCTAAACCTTTTGTCCTGAATGATGCAGTACTAGTTAAACAAATCATTACAATAGATTAATATTTATTCTGCTAAGTAAAAACTTATAATTAGCACCTTTTTAAGACAAGAACTCAACTATTTTTATAGTTTTGTTAGACTTAAAAAAAATTAACACATGAAAAACATACTATTTTTATTAGTCTTTGGCTTTAGCTTTAGTCTATTTGCTCAAAATGATGCAGCTTTAATCAAACATTATGAGGCGTTTTACAAACAAATGAAAGTGCAAGGTGACACACAAGGTATAATAAATGCGTTGACGCACTTAACTATTTTAAAACCATCTGAAGCCAGAAAAGACACTTTAGCTTATGTGTATTTAAATGAAGGTAAATATACGCAAGCTCTAAACATAATAGGTATTGAGCAAAAGGCTACAGACTCTAATATTGCTATAGAAGTTAAAGCAATTGCTTTAAAATCTATAGGCGAACTAGAACGTGCTTTACCTTTTTATGAGGCTATTTACACAAAACTACCTGGTGCACAGGTTGCTTATGAAATAGCAGATATATATATGAATCTTAATAAATTTTCAGATTCAAAAAAATACATTGATTTAGGTTTAGCTAGTGTAACAGATACACAAGGAAAAGCTTTTTATGAAATGCAACAACCTTATCAAGTACCCTTAAAAGCTGCGTTTTATTACCTTGAAGCTATAGCAAAATTTAATGAAAATAAAGTCACAAATAAAGCAGCAGCCATAGTAATATTAGATAAAGCTTTAGCTATCGAACCAAATTTTAATATGGCATTAATTGTTAAAAACGCATTGTCTCAACCAATCCAGAATACTGAAACTAAAAATTAAAAGTTTTAGTCGACAATTGTATAAAAAAATTAACGTCTTTTAAATTAGTGCTCTAATTGTTTATACACATTACTTATTTATTAAGTAAAATCAATTACAAAACTAGTTCTGTTTGAATAAGACTTTTTTAATCAAATAGATTAAGATGTTACTAAGCCGAAGTTTCGAATTAGTTTTATAATAGATTAACATATTTTAGGGTTTTAACCTTTCTAAACTAAAAAAGCCTTCCATATCTGGAAGGCTTTTTTTATGCTTGTAGAGAATCGTTATTTTACAACTATAAACTCACTACGTCTGTTTAATTGATGTTCTGACTCGCTACATTTAACTCCATCACTACATCTATTTCTTAACTGTGATTCGCCATAACCATTACCTGTTAATCTAGATCTACTTATACCTCCTACATTGACTAAGTAATCTACTGTTGATCTTGCTCTTCTACTAGATAGGTCTGCGTTATATTCAGAAGTATTACGACTGTCTGTATGAGATCTTACATCTATATTAATGTCTTTATAAACATTCATAAAGTCAATTACTTTACGTAATTCAACTTCTGCATCGCTTCTAATAAAATCTTTATCTAAATCAAAATAGATAATATTTAAACCTAATAATGGTCCTAAGTCTGTGCCTTCTTCTATTACAACTTCTGGTTCTAATTGAAGTCCTAATTTAATGGCAAGCTCTAATTCTGCTGTTGTATTAAAACACGCTTCATCAAAACCATATTTTTCTTTTGAACCTGTAATGCAATAAGAACTATTACAGTCTACAGGAAAAGAGAATGAACCATCTGCTCCAGCTATTTGCTGATCAATAACTTTATTCGCTGCATCCCTTAATACTACTTTTGCATTTGGAATAATTTCTTTTGTATTTTTATCAATAACAATACCTCCTACTGATTGTGCACAATCAGTTACCATAGGTTTTAAAGTTTTAAAACTGTAGATATCATCATCTCCAACTCCACCTTCTCTATTTGAAGCTAAATATCCTAAACCTGTTGTACTGTTAATAATAAAAGTAAAATCATCACTAGGTCCATTGATAGGACGACCTAAGTTAAAAACTGTTCCTGGTGTCTCATCTATAAAATCTGAAACAAAAACATCTAATCCTCCTAAACCAACATGTCCATCTGATGCAAAATATAATTTATTGTCTTTACTTATAAATGGAAAGGTTTCTCTTCCTTCGGTATTTATCTTATCACCTAAATTTGTTACTGTACCATAAACACTATCATTTATGGATACTTTATATATATCTGATGACCCTTTAGTACCTGGCATATCACTTGCAAAGTAAAGTGTCTTTTCATCAGTACTTAATGCGGGATGTGCAACAGAATATTCATCACTGTTAAAAGGAAGTTCTTCAACTTTCCAATCTATTGTGTTATCATTAGATCTAGTGCCTTTATACAGTTTTAATCTGTTTGTACCTTCTGCATCGTCCTTATAATCTTTATCAGTGTAATTATTTCTAGTAAAGTACATTGTCATTCCATCTTTTGTAAAAATGGCAGTAGATTCATGATAAATTGAATTTACTTTATTGCTAAACCTTGAACTAGAAGAATTATCTGCTTCAGTAGAGTTAAGTTTGTAGATATCTAAAAATGGTTGTTCGTTCCAATCATGTGTTCTTTTTGATACACCTCTTCCTTTTCTATTAGACGCGTATACTATACTACCTTGATAATAAGAAGGAGCAAAATCAGATAGTTTTGAATTAAAATCTACTTGAGAAAGTTCAAAACGTCCTGATTGTAATTCAATTTCATTTAGATAGTTTCTTTCATTTACAAATAAATTTGCACGACTATCTTCTCCTTTAGCTTTATAGAATTCCTCCATGATATTATCTGAAGCTACATATTTATTGTCACTCTTTAAAGATAAAGCGTAACGGTATAAATATTCTGGTTCTAAATTATCAGAACTATCAAAAAGTTGTCCATACCATTTGGCTGCAGTAGTATAATCGGCATTAAAATAATACGAATCTCCTAAATTCTTTAGTAATTGGTTTGATTTAAAACCTTTATCTGCAGCTTTTAAATAAGTCTGTCTAGCATCTATAAAAGCTAATTTATCAAAATCTTTATTCCCTTCTTTAGTTACCTTATTATCTTGAGCTGTTGCAAAATTAATAGCAAATAAAAATAAGATAAGATATATTTTTGTTATTTTTTTCATGATTTTTTGGTTTCAGTTAGAAGAATCTTGGTGAGATCATACGGTTATTTCTTTTAAATAATTCATACCTTAAAAATATTTCATAAGATCCATCGTTGAATTGTTGTAATTCTGTAGTTTCTCTATCATAAGCTAATCCTAACATTAATTGGTCAGAAATCTGGAAACCTACCATTCCGCTAAAAGCTGCACTCCATCTATATGCAGCTCCTAATGTTATTTTTTCTTGAATTAAAAAATTGGCAGACAAATCTGTTTGTAATGGTGCTCCTTCAACCAATTTAAATAATACTGAAGGTTTAAACTTTAAGTCTTCATTTAAATCAAATGTCTTTCCAGCCATTAAATATAAATTAACACGTTCTTTTGCTGTTGCAAATGAATTGTTATTAGAAGCATTCTCATCAAAATGTTCTGTTTCTAATAAATTTGGTGCACTTAAACCTAAATAAAAACTATCAGTGTAGTAATACAATCCTAAACCAAATTGTGGTGAAAATTTATTATCGATATTAATTTCGGCTTCAGAATCACCTTGATTGAAAGCTCCTGTGTTAAGCTTGTTGGTGTCAATATTTAAAAATTGTCCTCCCGCTTTTAAACCTAATGCTAATTTACCATCATTTGGTAAATCTAAAGTATAACTAAAAGAAGCATCAATATAAGTTTCGCTTGTTATAAATATTTCATCATGTGTAACATTTAAACCAAGTCCTACTTTTTCTCCAACAGGAGAATGCAGTGATGCTGTAAAAGTATCTGGCGCACCATCTAAACCTACCCATTGTGTTCTATACAATCCTACAAAACTTAACACATCTCTAGATCCAGCATATGCAGGATTTATACTTAATGTATTGTACATGTATTGTGTGTACTGAGCATCTTGTTGAGCATATGCTTTATTGGAAAAACATCCTAATCCAATAAAGGCTAAAATAACTATGCAATAATTTCTCATATTTTAATGAATTTAAACCAGTAGCTCTATTAGAAGCTACTGGTATTAATTTGATAATTTATTTTCTGTTGATATATAATGGTCCAGCTTTTTGAACTGAATCTCCTTGGTTATTAACGTAATTTAGAACGTAGTAGTAAGTTCCAACAGGTAATTTCTCACCTTTCTGAATTGTTACTCTTCCCTCAGATACTCCTCTAAAGAAATTGTTATTAGATCCATAACCGTCTGCGTTATAAACTTCAACTCCCCATCTGTTAAAGATCTGTAATGTATTGTTTGGGAAATTTTCTATACCACTTATTACAAATACATCATTGTCTCCGTCACCATTAGGTGTCATAATATCAAAGATGTTTAATCCATCTGTTGCATCTGGGTTACCGTTATTACATTCTGCATAGTCAGGGATACCATTATCATTGTTATCTGCTAACTCTTCACCATTTGTAAAACCATCTCCTAATCCATCACAATCACAATCAGCATTTAACCAATCTTCAGAAACTATAGTAATGTCTTGGTTTTCAAAATCGAAGTCACAAGCATCGGTTGGATCTGTTCCATCTATAAGTTCAGTGCCATTAATTACACCATCACCATCACAATCTGTATTATTCCACT
>JALZUT010000034.1 GCA_023300575.1 Olleya sp. | reverse complement strand
AAATATGAAGACTCTAAAGCTTTAGCAGAAGCTTTACAGACGTACATTGAAAACAATGAAGTAAGTCAGTTGTATTCAAAAGCACTATTATTGCATATAAAGGCACATTTTTCTGAATCCTCTGCGATTACAGCAATACTAAATATTTACAAAGGTTTATCACTTTTTAAATGAGTAAAAATTATATAAAATTATTAGGGTTACATGTTTTTATAGCTGTTTTGGTCTATTTTTTTAGAGCATTAGGTAGTCTGTATTTTTATATAGCTGTTCTGTATTTTTTTATTACAATAATAAGTGCTCCAAAACAAAAAAAAGCATTCGAGATTATTAAAGCATGTACCTACATTCTTGGTATAGAAGTGCTTTTAAGAATGACAGGAGGTGCTGTTTTCTATGAAATTAATAAGTACCTAGTTATTGTACTGTCTGTATTTGGACTTTTTTATAATGGCTTTAATAAAAAAGCAACGTTTTATTTGTTGTATATTATTTTATTAATACCTGGTATATATGTGTCATTATACCTTCTGGATATTGGACAAAATATTAGAAAAGCAATCGCCTTTAATTTAAGTGGTCCTATTAGTCTAGGGATTTCTGCCTTATTTTGCTTTGGTGTTAAGGTGACAAAAAATCAATTAGAAAAAATAATTAACTTTTGTTTATACCCTTTGGTAAGTACTCTAGTTTATATTATTTTATATAATCCAAATGTAGCTGCTGTTGCAACTAGTACAGGCTCAAATTTTCAATCATCAGGTGGTTTTGGACCCAATCAAGTGTCAACTGTTTTAGGCTTGGGTATTTTTTTCTTTTCAGTCCGTTTTTTCTATTTTAGTAAAACTAGGTTTTTAAAATATATTGATTTAATTTTTATTTTATTATTCTCTTTTAGAGCTATTGTAACCTTTAGTAGAGGAGGTGTTTTTACTGCAATAGCTATGATTTTAGCTTTTATTTTTATTCTATATAAATCAATGGATAAAAAGAACAAAAATAGAATGTTAGTGTCTACAGTTGTCTTTTTATTAATAGCTGCTAGTACTTGGGTGATTTCTACAACTCAAACTAATGGGATGATAGAAAAACGCTACGCTAATCAAGATTCAAGAGGAAGAGAAAAAGCAGATGTAAGTACAGGTAGAGGAGATCTGTTTATAGCCGAGTTTGATGAGTTTATTGACAATCCGTTTTTAGGTGTAGGTGTTGGTCGTGTAAAAGACATTCGTTTTCAGAAAACAGGTGTCCATGCAGCTTCGCATAATGAAATGAGTCGTATTATTGCAGAGCATGGTTTGTTGGGTGTTTTAGCCTTTATAATTTTATTAATAGTGCCATTATTTTTTAGATATGGTAATAAAAGTAATGTCCTTTTCTATTCCTTTTACTTATTTTGGTTACTCACCATTAATCATTCATCCATGCGTATTGCAGCACCAGCTTTTATTTACGCATTAAGTTTATTACATATCATAGATGAAAAACCTAGTGTACATAGGCAACAAATTAGCCAAAAAAGGTAAAACAGCTACAACTATTGATACTCTAGGAAAAAGCTTAGAGCAATCAGGTTTTAAAGTTAACTATGCCTCAAGCTATCAAAACGTTATTTTGAGGCTTTTAGATATGCTATGGACTGTTTTTAAATACAGAAAAACAGTAGATTATGTTTTAATTGATACGTATAGCACACTAAATTTTTATTACGCTTTTTCAGTAAGTAGGCTTTGTCAGCTTTTAAAATTAAAATACATCCCAATATTACATGGTGGTAATTTGCCTAAGCGTTTAAAAAGTAATCCAAAATTAAGTGCTACAATTTTTAATAAGTCGCATATTAATATATCGCCTTCTAATTATATTAAATCAGAATTTAAAACTTTAGGTTATTCTAATATCAAAGTAATTCCTAATAGCATTGTTATAGAAAGATATCCATTTAAAAAACGTAAAATGGATGCTATTAAATTACTTTGGTTACGCTCTTTTTCTGCTTTATATAACCCTAACTTGGCTATAGAGGTCTTGTTTCAGCTTAAAAAAAGAGGGTTTGATGCTACGTTATGTATGATAGGTCCTGATAATGATGGTAGTTTACAAGTTGCAAAAGACTACGCAAGTCAATTACATGTTGATGTTAATTTTACAGGGAAATTAGCAAAAGCAGATTGGATTGCCATGTCAGAAAACTTCAACCTTTTTATTAATACTACTAACTTTGATAATACACCAGTTAGTGTTATAGAGGCTATGGCTTTAGGTTTACCAATTATATCTACTAATGTTGGTGGTTTGCCTTACTTAATTAATGATACTATTGATGGTTTGTTGGTCGCTCCTAATGACGTTAACCTTTTTGTTGAAGCTATTATTAAACTAAAAAATGATTCTGATTATTATACTGCTATAACTTTAGCAGCACGTCAAAAAGCAAAGACTTTTGATTGGGTAATTGTTGAAAAAGATTGGTTAACCACTTTAACTTAATGCTTAATGCTTGTTTTAATGGTTTTACTTATTATATTTAAACATATTTTTCCTACCAACCAAAAATGAGTAATTCTAGTAGTATACACTTCGAGATTTCTGAACGTAAGATTTTATTACGTCTTTTTGATTTGCTGTTTGTTGGCTTATCACTCTATCTTGTCAGTACTATTTTTGAGTTAGAATATTTTAATATCCGCGAGCATCAATGGACTTGGTTTATAGTCTTAGCGCTTTATATTTCTCTATTTGGAACTGTTTTTGAATTATACGATTTACAAAAATCTAGTAAACTAGAAACCGTTATTGGTACAGTGCTTTTAACGACTTCTGTAACCGTATTGTTTTATTTATTAACGCCTTTTTACACACCAGTATTACCAGAAAAGCGTCTGCAAATCATCTATTTTTATTTGGCAATTCTATTTGGTTTGTACCTTTGGCGTTGGTTTTATATTACATTTATTGCGTCACCACGCTTTTATAAAAGAGTATTGTTAGTTGGAGAAACCTCTAATATTACCTCTATTATTGAAGCCTTTAAAAGCGCAGATCCAAATTATAAAATTGTAGGTTTTATAAATTGCGAATCTAAAAAAAAAGACGCTATTAAGTTTAATGGCTTACCAGAATACGCGCCAAATAGCATCCATCAAATAATAGAAGAGGAAGGTATTTCTGAGGTGGTAATAGCAAGTTATAATTCAGAGAGTATTACACCTTCTATTTACAGTGATTTGATCTTATTATTAGAAAAAGGATTTCCTATAAAAGAATACACACAGGTTTATGAAGATATAACTTACCGAGTACCTGTTCAATATGTTGGGAAGGATTTTTATAAATACTTTCCTTTTAGTAGAAATAATAAAAACAAACTATATCTGGCTTATAGACGAGGTTTTGATGTTTTATTATCAATAATTGGTATTTTAATGGGCTTTATATTATTACCATTAGTTTTAATAGGAAACCTGATTGGTAATAGAGGTCCTTTATTTTATACACAAGAACGCGTTGGTGAAAACGGAAAGTCATTTAAAATTTTTAAATACAGAACAATGGTTAAAAATGCCGAAACCAAAGGAGCGGTTTGGGCTACCAAAAATGACAGTCGTGTGACCCGTTTTGGTCGTTTTTTGCGTGTCTCTCGTTTTGATGAAATACCTCAGTTTTTTAATATCTTAAAAGGTGAAATGAGTATGATAGGTCCTCGTCCAGAGCGTCCTTATTTTGTACAGGAATTGTCGCAGGTTATTCCGTTTTACGAAACCAGACACATTGTAAAACCAGGTTTAACAGGTTGGGCTCAAGTAAATGCACGTTATGGTTCAAGTATTGACGATAGTTTATTAAAGCTTCAGTATGATTTATATTATATAAAACACCGTAGTTTTTTACTAGATATTAATATAATAGTTAAGACTTTAAGTACAGTAATTTTCTTTAGAGGACAGTAGTTTAGTGT